>NZ_RZSB01000164.1:0-9458 GCF_004023285.1 Mesorhizobium sp. M2A.F.Ca.ET.067.02.1.1 | reverse complement strand
CCGCTTGACATTCTGGTTATAACCAATAATCATGAAATGCATCGGCAGGCAAGGTCGCGGCATCGAGCCCGGCCTGCATTGCGGGAGGAAATCCATGTCATCCGTGCTTTGGACGCCGGCGCCGGCCGCGTTCCAATCGTCCAATCTTGCGCGCTTTTCGATGGCCAACGGCTTCGATCCGCGCGACTACGAGACGCTGCATCGCTGGTCCATCGGCGATCCCGGCGCCTTCTGGCGAGCGATGTGGGATTTCGCCGAGGTCATTGGAGATCCGGGCGGGAGCGCCTTCCTGCGCGACGACAATGCGCCGATGACCGGGAGTCGCTTCCTGCCGGAAGCGACACTCAATCTCGCGGAAAACCTGCTGCGCGGCGACGAGGAGAGGATTGCTCTCATCGAGGCCGACGAGAGCGGCCATTTCCAGACCATCACACTGGGCGAATTGCGCCGGCTCGTCGCTAGGACGGCGCATGGCCTGCGCGCGGCCGGCGTCGGCAAGGGCGACTGCGTCGGCGGTATCCTGCCAAATAGGGTCGAAGGGCTCGTGGCGCTTTTGGCGACGCTTTCCGTCGGCGCCATCTGGTCGTCCTGCTCGCCGGATTTCGGCGCCGCCGCGATCGTCGACCGCCTCGGCCAGATCGGCGTCAAGGTGCTGTTCGCCGCGCCGCGCTACCGCTATGCGGGCAAGGAGCACGACATCTCCGCCAGGCTGGCCGAGATCGTCGCCGCGATGCCGACGGTGACGACGCTGGTGCTGACCGGCCAACCCGGCCCGAAGCCGGATTGCGCGGCGGATTGCATTTCGTTCGACGATTTCGGCCGCGACGCTCCTCTCAGTTTCGAGCGCGTGCCCTTCGACCACCCGGCCTATGTGCTCTACACCTCCGGCACGACAGGCGCGCCGAAGGCGATCGTCCATCGCGCCGGCGGCGTGCTGCTCCAGCACCTGAAGGAGCACCTGCTCCACGGCGACGTCCGCCCGGGCGACGTCATGAGCTGGTACACCAACACCGCCTGGATGATGTATCACTGGCTGATCTCAGGTCTGGCCTGCGGCGCGAGCGTGGTGCTCTATGACGGCGCGCCGATCCTGAAATCGGCCGATCGCCTCGACCCCAGTCCGCTCTGGAAAATGGCCGAGCGCGCTCGCGTCACGCATTTCGGCACCAGTCCTAAATACCTGGCGACACTTGCCGCCGAAGGTTACGCGCCGGGGCGCCTGCATGATCTCTCGTCGCTGCGTTCGCTGCTGTCGGCCGGTGCGCCCGTCTCACCCGGGCAGTTCGACTGGGTCTACGATCATGTGAAGCGCGACATGATCTTCGCTTCGATCTCCGGCGGCACCGAGATCATCGGCTGCTTCCTGCTGGGATCGCCGATCCATCCTGTGCGGCGCGGCGAGCTGACCGTGAAAGGGCTCGGCCTCGCCGTCGGCGTCATGGACGAGCGCAATGCGCCGGTCATCGGCCGGCAGGGCGATCTCGTCTGCACCGAGCCGTTCCCGTCCATGCCGCTGGCCTTCTGGAGCAAGGACGGCGACGCGCGCTATCACGCCACCTACTTCGCCGCACGCCGCGAGATCTGGACACATGGCGACGTCGCCGAGATGACGGCTTACGGCTCTGGCGTCATCCACGGCCGCTCGGACACGACGCTGAAGCCCGGCGGCGTGCGGATCGGCACGGCGGAAATCTACGCCGCCTGCGAGAATTTTGCCGAGATCGAGGATTGCCTGGTCTTTGGCGCGCCCATCGAAGGCGACGAGGAGATCGTGCTCTGCGTCAAGCTCAACGACGGCTTTGCGCTGACCCCCGAGCTCGCCATGCGAATTCGCAAAGCGATCCGCGAAGGCGCCTCGCCCCGTCACGTGCCGCATCGCATCCACGCGGTGCAGGCCGTGCCCTATACGCTGAACGGCAAGCGCGTCGAGGGTGCCGCCCGCGCCACGCTCGAAGGCAAGCCGGTCAAGAACATGGCTTCGCTCGCCAATCCCGCCTGCCTCGACGAATACCGCGCGCTCGACCGGAGCAAGGCGGCATGAGCCGGGCAAAGGGAGCGGTCGTCGGCATCGGCGAGTTGAAGCCGCAGCGCCTGACCAGCGGCGTGACGACGCTGGAGATGATCGCCGAGGTCTCGCGCCTGGCGGTGCTCGACGCCGGGCTGGAGCCGGCGGCTATCGACGGGCTGCTGGTCGGGCCGCAGGTCGGCGAGACGCCGCAGCATGTTCCGGCGACCATAGCCGAATATCTGGGACTCGCGCCGACCATGGCCAATGTCGTCGATCTTGGCGGCGCGTCCGGCGCAGGCATGGTCTGGCGCGCGGCGGCCGCGATCGAGGCCGGCATGTGCGAGGCGGTGCTGTGCGTGCTCGCCAACAACCGCGAGGAGGTTGCACCCCGCTCGCCCAATCGCAATCCGATCCGCGAGTTCGACGTGCCTTTCGGCGCTTCGGGCGCCAACATCTCCTATGCGCTGCTGATGCAGGCGCATATGGCGGAATACGGCTCGACCGCGCGAGATTTCGCGCTGATCGCCGCGGCGGCGCGCGCCAACGCGCAGCTCAACCCCGACGCCATCTTCTATGGCAAGCCGGCCGATGTCGAAGCGGTGCTTGCCTCGCCGATGATCGCCTCGCCGCTGCATCTCCTCGAAATCGTCATGCCGGTCGCCGGCGGCGAAGCGGTCGTCGTCACCTCGGCCGAACGCGCGCGGTCGCTCCGCAAGCCGCCTGTCCATCTGCTCGGCGCCGGCGAGAAGGTCACGCACCGCGCGGTCAGCCAGGCCCCACACCTGACTTCCGGTCCGCTGAAGAGCGCCATGGCAAGGGCCCTCGCGCAGTCCGGCACGAAGGCTGACGAGATGGGCCTTCTGTCGCTCTACGATTGCTACACGATCATGGTCGCGACCACGTTCGAGGATGCCGGCCTCTGCGCGCCGGGCCAGTTCGGCGCGTGGCTGAACGAGCACGATCTGTCGCACAAGGGCGACAAGCCGCTCAACACACATGGCGGCCAGCTCGGCTTCGGCCAGCCCGACCTTGCCGGCGGCATGACCCATGTCGTCGAAGCGGTGCGCCAGCTGCGTGGCGAGGCCGGTGAACGCCAGATCGGCAAGGCCGGGCTCGCCCTGGTCACCGGCAATGGCGCGACGATGAGCGAAGCGACCGCCCTGGTGTTGGGGGCCGCCTGATGTCCGTCGATCTCAACACGCTGAAAACCCCTGGCCCGACGATCACCGCGCTGTCCAGGCCGTTCTGGGATGCCGCCGCCGAGGGCCGGCTGACCATCCAGCATTGCGAGGATTGCGGCAAGGCCGTCTTCTATCCGCGCCCGATCTGCCCGCATTGCTGGAGCAAGCGGCTGGTCTGGAAAGACGCATCGGGCAGGGGACGGCTCAAATCCTTTTCCAAGGTGCATAAACCCGGCCATCCCGGCTGGCTGCCCGCGGCACCGTATGTGGTCGGCCTGGTCGAATTGGCCGAAGGCCCGACGATGCTGAGCTTCATCCTGCCCGGCACACGGCCGCAACAGATCGGAGACATGCTGTTGCTTGCGCCGACCGCCATCGGCGGCCGTGTCCTGCCGGCCTTCAGACCAGTCGAACCCAGAGCAGAGGAGAAGCCGCAATGAGCACCGAAACGAAGGACGGTTGGGTGGGTGTCGTGAAAGGCCGTCCGCAGGTCGGCGCCTTCGCCGAGCGCACGCGACGCACAAGGATGAGCGACATCGAGGCCTTCACCGGCATCACCGGCGATCGTAATCCCCTGCACTACGACCGCGCGCTGGCCGAGAAGTTGATGTTCGGCAAGCTCATCGTGCAGGGCGGCGTCACCTCCGGCATCCTCAACGCGTTGGTCGCCGAGGATCTGCCCGGCCCCGGGACCGTGTTCCTCGAAGTGGCCTGGAAGTTCGTCAAGGCCGTTGGCGTTGACGAGGAGATCACCGGCCGCGTGGAGGTCAAGGAAGTGCGCCCCGACAAGCCGATCTGCAAGATCGAGACCAGCGTGCGCAACGGCCAGGGCGAGCTTTGCCTCACCGGCACGGCCACGGTGTTCACCGTACCGCTGCAAGGCGCATGAGCACGCTCGCTGTCGGCCGCCTTGGCATGGCGGCCGACAGCGAGCGCTGGCGCGTGCTGTCGCTGCTTTGCCTGGCGGTCGTCCTGTCGCTGACCACGTGGTTCTCGGCGACCGCGATCCTTCCCGAATTGAAGCAGGAGCTGGCGCTGGGCGCCAGCGCCGAGGCCTGGCTGACCAATGGCGTCCAGGTCGGCTTCGTCATCGGCGCGCTGGTGGCGAGCCTGGTCAATTTGCCGGACCTTGTACGGCTGAGCCGCCTGATGGCGGCAGCAGCCCTCGTCGCTGCTTTAGCCAACGCGACGCTGCTCTTCCATCCCGGGCCGGGCGGTGTGATCGCCGCGCGCATCGTCACCGGCGCCGCACTTGCCGGCGTCTATCCGCCGGCGCTCAAGCTGGTCGCCACCTGGTTCGCGCGCGACAGGGGACTGGCGCTCGGCGCGGTCATCGGCGCGCTCACAGTCGGTTCGGCGCTGCCGCATCTCTTCCGCGCCGTCTCGACCGTGCTCGACTGGCGGCCCGTAGTCGCCGCGGCAAGCGTGGCCACCGCTGCGGGCGCGCTGCTCTTCCTGCTGTTCGCGAAGGAAGGACCCTATCCCTTCGGCAAGGCTATCTTCGAGCCCTCGCGCATCGGCCGGGCGTTTCGCGAAAAGCCGCTGCTCCTCGCCAATCTCGGCTATCTCGGCCACATGTGGGAGCTCTATGCCATGTGGGCCTGGCTGCTCGCCTATACGCGCGCGGCCTTCGAGGCGCAGGCGATCGGAACCGCCGCCACAGCCTCGCTCGCGACTTTCTTCGTTGTGGCATCCGGCATCCTCGGTTGTCTGCTCGGCGGCTATCTGTCGGACCGCATCGGCCGCACCGCCACCACCGCCGGCATGATGCTCGTCTCGGGAAGCTGCGCGCTGCTGATGGGCTTTCTGTTCACCGGACCGCTCTGGCTGTTCATGCTGGTGGCGATCGTCTGGGGCGTTTCGGTGATCGGTGATTCGGCGCAGTTCTCCGCCGCAGTCACCGAACTTGCCGACCGCCGCTTTGTAGGCACCGCCCTGTCGGTGCAGCTCGGCGCCGGTTTCGCGCTGACGGTGCTTGCCATCTGGCTGACGCCGCGCTTCGCCGACTCCATCGGCGGCTGGCGCTGGGCCTTCCTGCTCCTGGTTCCCGGACCGCTTCTGGGGGCCGCCGCCATGCTATGGTTGCGAAACTTGCCGGAGAGCGTGAAAATGGCTGGCGGCCTCCGATAGGGTGGCGCTGCCGCTTTTGAGTCGCGGCAAATGATTTTGCGGCGGGACCCGAATGGAACAGGCAACCAGAACGCGCGGGCGTCCTCGTTACGATCAGGAAGATGCCGAGGCGGCCGCGGCGTTCCGCTCGATCGGCTCGAAAGTCCAGCTCAACCGCGACGAGGCGGCCCCGCTCTGGGTGCAGCTGCGCAACCAGGTTGAGGAGGCGATCAACACCGGCCTGCTGGCAGCCAATTCGCGCATTCCCTCGGAACAGGCGCTTTGCGATTTCTTCGGCGTCTCTCGTCCCGTCGTGCGCGCCGCGATCGGATCGCTCTCCAATGAAGGCCGCATCATCAAGATGCCGCGCAAGGGCATGTTCGTCGCCGCTCCCCGCGAGCATGTAGACTTCATGACCGCCAATCTCGGCGTGTTCGACGATTTGACCGCCAAGGGCCACAAGGTCTCGACCCGCACGCTGGAGATCTACCGCTGCCCGCCGAGCGAGAAGGAGTCCAAGGTCTTCGGCATTCCCGCCAATGGCAGCGTGGTCCGCATCAGCCGCGTCTACATGACCGACGGCACGCCGATCACCATGACGCGCATCAGCCTGCCGGGGCATCGGGTCCCGGGGCTGGAGAACATCCTGTCGGAAAACCAGTCGATCTTCGGCACCATCCGCGCCGTCTTCGGCCTGACGGTGAAGCGTGCCGACCGCTGGCTGCGTGCCGCGCTTCCCACCAAGGAAGAAGCCGATCAGATGGGTGTCGCCGCCAACACGCCGCTGATCGAGATCGAGTCGATCGCCTATGATTCCGACGGCGCCGCGCTTGAATATTACGAGGCCTTCTACAACTCCTCCGTCGCCCGCATCCACATGGCGGTCGAGCAGCCGTCGGCGACGGTGAACGGTGTCGATCGCACCTGAATTGCGCACATCCAAAAAAGATTCCGTTTTCTGGTTATAACCAGATTGACGGACCCGGGAAGCTTCTGTAACGTCCCTGTCAGGGGGTCGGGAGGAGCCTGACACCGGAGGCATTATCAGGACCGGCCGGCTTGCGGCGCCGCTTCGGCGGCGAGGGTGGAATTTTGCCCGCTCTCAGGCCTGGTTCCGATGGAGGACGTGCATGGATTACCGGTCGCAATTCGACCTGACGGGCGAGGTTGCCGTCGTCACCGGCGGCGCCAGCGGGATCGGACTTGAGGCCGCCAAGGCGCTGGGGACTTGCGGCGCGAGGATCGTCCTGCTCGACATGAATGCGGATGGGCTGAAGGCCGCTGCCGAGGCGCTCCAGGCCGCTGGCGTCGCGAGCGTCGATGGCCGCGTGTTGAACGTTACTGATCCGCAAGCCGTCGAGGCGATGGCAACCGCAGTCGTCGCGGATTTCGGCCAGGTCGATATCCTGGTCAACAGCGCCGGCATCGCGCGCCTCAACACCGCGCTCGACACGCCGGACGAAGAATGGCGCCTGGTGATGGATGTCAACGTCAACGGCGTCTACTGGGCCTCGCGCGCCTTCGGCCGTTCGATGGTCGACCGCAAGAAGGGTTCCATCGTCAATCTGGGTTCCATGTCGGGGCTGATCATCAACCGTCCGCAGACCGCGCCGTCCTACATGGTGAGCAAGGGCGCCGTGCACATGATGACCAAGGCGCTTGCGGTCGAGTGGGCGAAGTCAGGCGTGCGCGTCAACGCGCTGGCGCCGGGCTACGTCGGCACCGACATGACGCTGAAGATGCGCGAGCGTCCCGAACTCTTCAATACCTGGATCGACATGACGCCGATGGGCCGGCTGGGCACGCCGCAGGAGATCGCTTCGGCGATCCTGTTCCTGGCGTCGCCGGCCTCGAGCTACATGACGGGCGCGATCCTGTCGATTGATGGCGGCTACACGGCCTGGTGACGGACTGAGCAAGGATTGGAATATCGCATGACCGTTTCGGACCGAGATGTGCGCCAGGCCATCATCGACGCCTGTATCGAGATGAACGCACTCGGCATCAACCAGGGCACATCAGGCAACATCAGCTGCCGCCATGGCGAGGGCATGCTGATCTCGCCGACGAGCACGCCCTATGACACGCTGGTGCCCGAAGACATCGTCTTCATGGGCTGGGACGGCGAGGTCGACGGACGCCTGCCGCCGTCCAGCGAATGGCGCTTCCATCTCGACATCATGAAGGCGCGGCCCGAGGTCAACGCGGTCGTCCATGCGCATCCGACCTATTGCACCACAATCGCCATCATGGGCCGGAAGATACCGGCGATCCATTACATGGTCGCGGTCGCCGGCGGCAACGACATTCGTTGCGCGCCCTACGCCACCTTCGGCACGGCGGAGCTTTCAGCGCACGCGGTGGAGGCGTTGCGCGGCCGCAAGGCCTGCCTGCTTGCCCAGCATGGCATGATCGCCATCGGGTCGAGCCTCGCCCAGGCGATGTGGCTGGCCGTCGAGGTCGAGACGCTGGCGCGCCAGTATCACGGCGCCCTGCAGATCGGCGAGCCGCCGATCCTGTCCGACGAGGAGATCGAAAACGTCATCAAGCGCATGGCGAGCTACGGCCTGCGCGACAATGACGCCGCTGCCTGAGGAGCAGCAACTGACTGTTTCGCATATCCTCCGGGACGGCCCGGAGCGATCAACAAGGGAGGAAATGAAATGACCAGATCCATGAAAGGCCTCGTCAAGGCGCTCGCTCTGGGGTTGGCGGCGGCTTGCAGCCTGGCCGCCATCTCGGGCGCCAGCGCTGAGGAACTGTCGCTCAAAGGCAAGCGCATCGGCGTCTCCGCCATCGGCACCGACCATTATTGGGACCTGATGGCCTTCAAAGGCATCCAGGACCGCGTCAAGGAGCTCGGCGGTGAAGTCATCGCGCTCGACGCCGGCCGCAAGGACCAGCAGCAGATCGCGCAGCTGCAGACGCTTATCGCGCAGAAGCCGGACGCGATCATCGAACAGCTCGGCAATCTTGAAGTGCTGAACCCGTGGCTGCAGAAGATCCGCGACGCCGGCATCCCGTTGTTCACGGTCGATACCGCGACGCCGCACGCCATCAACAACACCACCTCCAACAACTACAATATCGGCGCCGAGATCGCGCTGCAGATGGTCGCCGACATGGGCGGCAAGGGCAATGTGCTGGTCTTCAACGGCTTCTACAGCGTGCCGGTCTGCAAGATCCGGTACGACCAGCTGAAATATGTGCTGACCTCGTTCCCGGATGTGAAGATCGTCGAGCCCGAGCTGCGCGACGTCATTCCGAACACGGTGCAGAGCGCCTATTCCAACGTCACCGACATGCTGACCAAGTCGCCCGAGAAGGGTTCGATCGGCGCGGTCTGGGCCTGCTGGGACGTGCCGCAGATCGGCGCCACGCAGGCGGTCGAAGCCGCCGGCCGCAACGAGGTCAAGACCTACGGCATCGACGGCAGCCCTGAAGTCATCAAGATGGTGATGGATCCGAAGTCGTCGGCCGGCGCGGTCGCGGCGCAGCAGCCTTATGAGATCGGCAAGACCTCGGTCGACAATGCCGCGAAATATCTGGCCGGCCAGAAGGTGCCGCCCTTCACTTTCGTGCCTTCGGTGCTGATCAACAAGGAAAATGCCGTCGAAAAAGGAAAGCCGTTCCTCGACGCCGCCGAGAAGGCTGGCGTTAAATAGGACGGAACGAAACGGCGGGCAGCCGCGCCTATGTGGCTGCCCGTCACATCCAACCAGGATTGACGGCCATGCAGACAGCAAAGCGTGACATTGCTGTATCGATGACAGGCATTTCGAAACGGTTCGGTCCGGTGCGCGCCCTGGAAAACGCGAACCTCGAGATCGCGCGCGGTTCGATCCTCGGCCTTGTCGGTCAGAATGGCGCCGGCAAGTCGACCATCATCAAGGTGCTGGCCGGCATCATCAAGCCGGACGGCGGCTCGATCGTAATCAACGGCGAGACCGTCACTTCGCTGACACCGGCCTCGGTCGAAAAGCTCGGCGTGCACTTCATCCACCAGGACAGGCTGCTGGTGCCGACCGCGACGGTCGGCGAGGCCGTGTTCCTCGGCCATGAGATCGGCCTCGGCCCATTCGTCAGCCGCCGCGCCATGGAGCGCAGGGCCGCCGACCTGCTGAAGCGGTTCTTCGGCATGGAATTGCCGGCCGGAACGC
>NZ_RZSB01000163.1:0-9485 GCF_004023285.1 Mesorhizobium sp. M2A.F.Ca.ET.067.02.1.1 | reverse complement strand
TCTCTGAAGTGGTCTGAACTTTTCTATATTAGATATTTGAAATAAAAACCCGGCGTTTCCGCCGGGTCGTCTGATCGCTGCCGTATCGGCAAAATATCAGTGCTTGCGGTTTCTCGCGGCCAGCGTCCTCAGCCGAAGCCCGTTCAGCCGGATAAAGCCTTCCGCGTCCTTCTGGTCGTAGGCGCCACGGTCGTCTTCGAAGGTGACCAGCGCATCGGAATAGAGTGTCTTTTTCGACTTGCGGCCGGTGACGATGACATTGCCCTTGTAGAGCTTCAGCCGCACCGTGCCTTCGACATCCTCCTGGCTCTTGTCGATCATCGCCTGCAGCATGTCGCGCTCGGGCGAGAACCAGAAGCCGTTGTAGATGAGCTCGGCATAGCGCGGCATGAACTCGTCCTTGAGGTGGGCAGCGCCCCGGTCGAGCGTGATCGATTCGATCGCCCGGTGAGCAGCGATCAGGATGGTGCCGCCGGGGGTCTCGTAGACGCCGCGCGACTTCATGCCAACGAAACGGTTCTCGACGAGGTCGAGCCGGCCGATGCCGTTGTCGCGGCCGAGGTCGTTCAGCGCCGCCAGCATGGTTGCCGGCGACAGCTTCTTGCCGTTGAGCGCGACCGGATCGCCCTTGAGGAATTCGATCTCGATCTCGGTGACGGCATCGGGCGCGTCCATCGGCGAGACGGTGCGCTGGTGGACAAATTCCGGCGGCTCGCTCCACGGGTCCTCCAGCACCTTGCCCTCGGAGGAGGAGTGCAAAAGGTTGGCGTCGACCGAGAAAGGGGCTTCGCCGCGCTTGTCCTTCGGCACCGGGATCTGATGCTGTTCGGCGAAGTTCAGAAGGTCGGTGCGCGACTTGAACGACCATTCGCGCCAGGGCGCGATGACCTTGATCTCCGGGTTCAGCGCAAAAGCCGACAATTCGAAGCGGACCTGATCGTTGCCCTTGCCGGTGGCGCCATGGGCAATCGCGTCGGCGCCGGTCTCCTGGGCGATCTCGACCAGATGCTTGGTGATCAGCGGCCGGGCGATCGAGGTGCCGAGCAGATAGGTGCCCTCATAGACGGCGTTGGCGCGGAACATCGGGAAGACGAAGTCGGCGACGAACTCCTCGCGCACGTCGACGATGCGGATGTCCTTGATGCCCATCATCTCGGCCTTGCGGCGCGCCGGCTCCAGCTCGCCGCCCTGGCCGAGATCGGCGGTGAAGGTGACGACTTCGGCGCCGAGCTCGGTCTGCAGCCACTTCAGGATGATGGAGGTGTCGAGGCCACCGGAATAGGCGAGCACGACTTTCTTGACGTTTTTGAACTTGGACATTTTTGGCGGTTCCGCAGGAAAAAGCTTCGGGGGCGAGGTATCATGGGGTTTCCAGGCGGCGCAAGAGACGAAGGATGCGGTAGTGTCTCAGTTTGAAATATGAGCGGCTATGGATCGCAGCCGTCCGACTGTCGCGCCATGCGCCGAACTCCTATATGCTTACCGCAAAGCGCGGGAGCTTTCATGTCATACGCAGTCGAGACATGCCCGGACGATGTGGACCGTCCGAAGACGCTTCTCCACAGCCTAGGCGAAGAGGGAAGCCGGATCATCAACGTGATCTGGCAACCGGGGCGGGATGTACCCACCGACATCGGTCCGATAACCCAGCCATCCGGCTACGTCATCGTGTTGGAGTATCCGAGCTAAGCCGACCGGAGGCCAGAAGCGCCCCGGCGACGTGATCGGCGACGCCGTCCACGTCATGCGTATTGCGACTGGCGAGGAAGCCGACGACACGCTGGATGACGGCAAGCGCGGCCCCTACGAGAAAAGGGTGACATGCGCATAGAGTTCTATGGATTGCATTTTGATCTACCTTCGGATTGGGCCGACAGAACAGATAACGTACCCGAGGGTGTACCAACCCTTGCCCTTCCCTCCGGAGTTGGAGCGTTTCAGTTCACGATTGCCCGCTATGCTGGAGGCAAACATCCGCGAGTAAGCATAGTTGCACTGCGAAGCATGCTCGCTGAATTTTGCAGAAAGCAGCCCCGAGCGTTTGACGATCCGGTTACAAACATGGGCAAGGTATTTTCTGTCGGGTGCGTGTCCCACGACCTCAGTGAGACACTCGGAGTTTGGTATCTCTCGAATGGAAGTGACGTCGTTTTGGCTACCTACCTCGGTTTGTCATTCGATCATCCAGAAGTCGCGTCAGAGTTGGCTGAAGTCAGGCAATCGATAGCGACTATGGATTTTTGACGGTCCCGAAATTCAAACTGAGACACTACCACGGAAGCCTGCCGGTGGCACAGGCTGGGCCAGATGTTTGCCAGGACAGACGCTGGCGTGGCAGAAAGCGCCGCGTTATAGGGCGCGCGATCCACCCGAGGCGACCCCCGAGGCGACCAATGTCCTTCATTCCCGAGACTTCGACGCTCATCCAGTTCGCCATTGCCACCATCATCCTGGCGATCACGCCGGGGCCTGACATGACGTTGTTCGTCTCGCGCACGCTGAGCCAGGGCCGTGCCACCGGCTTCGCCTCGATGGCTGGCGCGCTCACCGGCACGCTGATCCATACAACGCTGGTGGTGGTCGGCATCTCGGCGCTGATCGTCGCCTCGCCTATGGCCTTCTTCGTGCTCAAGATCTTCGGCGCCGGCTATCTGGTGTTCCTGGCCTGGCAGGCGGTGATGAAGGGCTCGGCCTTTTCACCGGAGAAGCGGACAGGACCGCAGGTTTCGCTGTTCCGCAGTTGGGCGGCCGGGCTCGGCGTCAACCTGCTCAACCCCAAGATCATCCTGTTCTTCATGACCTTCCTGCCGCAATTCGTCTCCGCGCATGATCCGAACGCGTCCGGCAAGCTGTTCTTCCTCGGCGTGATGTTCATCGCGCTGTCGATCCCGGTGACGGCGCCGATGGTGCTGGCGGCGGAAAAGTTCTCGGCGGCGATGAAGGCCAGCCCGCGCGTCACCCGCGTGGTCGATTATCTCTTCGGCTGCGTGTTTTCGGCCTTCGCGCTCAAGATCCTGACCGCGCAGGCGAAGTAGCTGTCGCTCGGCGCTTGCGGCAATCGGCAAGGGTTCAGCGATATATCTTCACCGCATGCCTTGCCAGAGCGATGATCGCCGCGGCGGCGATGAGCGCGCAGACGCCAGGCCATCCCCAATGGCCGTAGATCTTGACGCCGATCCAAGAGCCGGCGCTGCCGCCGAGGAAAACTGAGGTCATATAGGCCGTGTTGAGCCTGCTGCGGGCGTCGGGCCGGATCGCGAAGACACGCGCCTGGTTGGCGGTCTGACCACTCTGCACGGCGATGTCGAGGAGCAGCATGCCCGCCGTGAGCGCCAACAGGCCTGTTGCTCCGCCAAGCCCGCCGCCGAGCAGGACGATCCCCGCCGCGATGCCGGTGAAAAAGGCGAGCGGGCTGACGACGTCGGGACCCTTGCGGTCGATCAGCCGGCCGACGACCGGCGTGCAGAACACGCTGGCCGCGCCGACCAGCGCGATCAGCCCGACCGCCTGGCCGCCGAGATGGTACAGCGGTCCGCCGAGCAGCAAGGCCAGGCTTGTCCAGGCGGCGGTGAAGCCGCCGAACATCAGCGCCTGGTAAAGGCAGGAGCGGCGCAGCTCCGGCTCGTCGCGAAAGAGGATGAAGGCCGCCGCGACCAGCGACGGGTAACGCTGCGAAGATGTCGGCGCCGTCCTGGGCAGCACCAGGCCAAGCAGGACGGCTAAGGCGAACAGCGCCGCCGCGGCGACCAGGTACGGTCCGCGCCAGCCGAGATGCTCGCCGAGAAAGCCGCCGAAGGTGCGGGCCAAAAGAATGCCGGCCAGCAATCCGCTGAGCAGCGTGCCGGTGACCGCCCCGCGCCGCTCCGGCGGCATCAGCCCGGCCGCCATCGGCAGCAGGATCTGCGGCACCACGGTGGTGATGCCCGTCGCCATGCTTGCGACTGCCAGCACCGGCAGCGTCGGCGCCTGGCTGGCGATCAGAAGTGCTGCGGCCGTCAGCGTCAACAGGGTTGCGACAAGCGGACGATGCGGAAGCCGGTCTCCCAACGGCACCAGCAGCAGAAGGCCAAGCGCATAGCCAAGCTGGGCGGTGGTGACGACCAAGGCCGCCGTGTCAGCAGGGACGTGCAGGTCGGACGCGATCAGCAGCGTGATCGCCTGGGGAAAGTAAATGGTGGCAACGCTTACGCCGCAGGCAATCGAGAGGATGAACAGCAGGCCGGCGCCGAGGCCGGAAGGGCTGCGCTCGGCCGGTTGATCGAGCCGTTCGGCCACGGCGGCGGCCGAGCCGCCATTCATTTCACCTTCCGCCATGGCCCTGCTCCTGTCGGTCTTGCCAGAATGTCTCGGCACGGCGGGCCAAATTCGATTCGGGCAGCCTCTTCAAGTCGATGGGTTTTGACATGATCCGCTGCAGAAAAGTCTGCAACTTTTCGTCATCAGCTCAAGGGTCCGCGTCGGCCAGGGGCGGGCGGCGCCAGCTTCCGGCCCAGCGGCCGGCGGAGAGCCAGTAGAAGATGCCGCCGACCATGCCGCAGCCGATCACGGCCAAGCGGACATTCGTCGCGGTGACATCGAAATTGGCGTCGCCCACATTATGCACGAAGCCGAGGAAGACGATGGCGACGACCGCGCCGCCCAGCGCGTAGAACAGCCAGTCGCGCCGGCCAAGCACCTCGGCCGCCAGGATCACGACGGCGGCCGGCATGAAGGCGAAATAGGCGACGAACAGCGCCACGAACGGCACCGAAAAATAGAGCGCCGGCGCGATCGTCGGGTGGCCTGGCTCCAGCGCATAGCCGAAATAGCCGAGGAAGAGCGCGTTGAGAAAGGCGCTCGCCGCCAGCGAGCCGACAATATAGCCGATCAGGATGACGGCGAAGCGGACGAGATAGGCGATGATACGCCTCACGCCTCGCCGTGCCCCGCGATCATCATGGCTTCGAGCGCCAGCCGGTCCACCTTGCGCATCCGCTCCGATTCCGACTTGAGCTGGCCGCAGGCGGCGAGGATGTCGCGGCCGCGCGGCGTGCGGATCGGCGAGGCGTAGCCGGCATTGTTTATGTAGTCGGCAAACTTTTCGATCGTCTCCCAGTCCGAGCACTGGTAGTTGGTGCCGGGCCACGGGTTGAACGGGATCAGATTGATCTTGGCGGGAATGCCCTTCAAGAGCTTCACCAGCGCCTTGGCGTCGTCGAGGGAATCGTTGACGTCCTTCAGCATCACATATTCGAAGGTGATGCGCTTGGCGTTGGAGAGGCCGGGATAGGCCTTGCAGGCGGCGATCAGCTCCTTCAGCGGGAATTTCTTGTTGATCGGCACCAGAAGGT
Source organism: Mesorhizobium sp. M2A.F.Ca.ET.067.02.1.1 (assembly GCF_004023285.1). Classification (NCBI taxonomy): domain Bacteria; kingdom Pseudomonadati; phylum Pseudomonadota; class Alphaproteobacteria; order Hyphomicrobiales; family Phyllobacteriaceae; genus Mesorhizobium; species Mesorhizobium sp. M2A.F.Ca.ET.067.02.1.1. The sequence goes on along the minus strand of NZ_RZSB01000163.1, from coordinate 4,155 downwards.
CGCGCAGGTCGTCATTGGTGGCATGCAGCGAGATCGCCAGCATGACGCCGATCTCCTCGCCGGTGCGGGCGATCTCCGGCACCACGCCCGAGGTCGACAGCGTGATGCGGCGCTTCGACAGGGACAGGCCGTCGCCGTCGGAGGCGATCAGCAGCGCTTTCTTCACCGCCTCGAAATTGTAGAGCGGCTCGCCCATGCCCATCATGACGATGTTGGACACTTTGCGCCCTTCGGCCGGGACGATGGCGCCGTCCGGCGTGTCGCGGTCGGGGAAATCGCCGAGCCGGTCGCGCGCGGTGAGCAGTTGCGCCAGGATCTCTTCCGTCGTCAAATTGCGCACCAGCTTCTGCGTGCCGGTGTGGCAGAAGGAGCAGGTCAGCGTGCAGCCGACCTGCGAGGAGATGCAGAGCGTGCCGCGGCCTTCCTCGGGGATGTAGACGGTCTCGATCTCGACGGGACGGCCGGCGCCGCGCGGCGGAAAGCGGAACAGCCATTTGCGCGTGCCGTCGGAGGAGATCTGCTCCTCGACGATCTCCGGCCGCGCGACGGTGAAATGCGTGTCGAGCGCGGCGCGCAGGTCCTTGGAGATGTTGAACATATGCGCGAAGTCGGATACGCCGCGCACATACATCCAGTGCCAGAGCTGCTGGGCGCGCATCTTTGCCTGGCGCTCCGGCACGATGCCGGCACTGATGAGCGCCTCGCCGATCTCGGCGCGGGTCAGGCCGATCAGGGACGGCTTTTCGGCCGAGGCTGCGCGGCGCAAGGCGTCACGGGCGCCTTCGGCGGTAAGATCAAGCGAAACGGTCATGGTGGCGCCAATATAAGCGATTTGCGGCCGATTTCAGCACCGGCCTGACAGGAAGCGCGGCGCATAGCACAGCTTGGCGCCGGAGTCATGCGCCGGGCTTACCCTTGAACTTCCGCCTTGCGGCGATGGCCGCTGACCTGCTGGCCATCTTCCGGATGGAGAAAGAAGAATCCCGGGATGGAGAGCAGCGGGATCACCGCCGTCAGCAGGAACGCCCAATGGAACTGGCTCGCCGTCGGCGCATGCACCTCCCCGGAGACGAGGCCGAGCACCATGGCGGCGATCGAAACGCCGAGCGCGACGCTGAGCTGCTGCAGGACGCCGCCCAGGCTGGTGGCGCGGCTGAGCTTCTCGGCCGGCAGGTCGGCGTAGGACAGCGTGTTGGACGACATGAACTGCGCCGAACGAACAATGCCGAAGCAAAAGACATAGAGGCCGATCAGCCAATGCGGGGTGTCGGCGTCGAGCAGGGCAAAGCCCGCCACGGCAACAGAGCCGACCACGGCGCTGCCGCTCAGCACGGCCTTGAAGCCGAAGCGCCGCAGGAAGAAGGACAGCAGCGGCCGCATCAGCAGCGCGCCGAAGCTGCCGACGAAGGTCAGCGATCCGGAGGTGACCGGGCTCATGCCGAAGCCGACCTGCAGCATCAGCGGCAACAGGAAGGGCGCGCCGTTGAGGCCGATGCGGCAGAGCCCGCCGGCCAGCGTGCCGACCCGGAAGGAGCGGAAGCGGAACAGCGTGAGATCGACCGCGGGCGCCGCGACTCGGCGCGCATAGTGGCCGAAGGCGAAGAGCAGCAGGACCGAGGCCGCCAGCACCAGCATGGTCGCCAGCGGCGAAATGATCGGCCTGCCGATATTCTCCAGGCCGAATTGCAGGAGTGCCGCGCCAGCACCCACCATGAGGAAGCCGGCGAAGTCGAAAGGCTGGGCTTCCTCGCCGTGGAAATTGTCGACGAAGTGCAAGGCGGCGAGAATGCCGATGAGGCCGAACGGCACGTTGACATAAAAGATCCAGCGCCAGGAGGCGTAGGTGGTCAAGAGGCCGCCGAGCAGCGGTCCGATGACGGGACCGACGATCGCCGGCAAGGTCATGTAGGTCATGGCGGTGATCAGCCCGCTGCGTGGAAAGGAGCGCAGCAGGATCAGCCGCCCGACCGGCGTCATCATGGCCCCGCCCAGTCCCTGCAGCGCGCGCATGGCCAAAAGCATGCCGACGCTGTCGGCCACGCCGCACAGAACCGAGCCCAGGGTGAAGGTGAAGAGCGCCAGGGCGAAGATCCTGCGGGCGCCGAACCGGTCGGCGAACCAGCCGCTGACCGGGATGAACACGGCCAGGGTCAGGATGTAGGTGGTGATCGCCAGATTGAGCCGGACCGGGGTGGTGTCGAGGCTTTGCGCGATGGCCGGAATGGCGGTGGTGAGGATGGTGGAATCGAGCTGTTCCATCAGGAAGGCGATGGCGACGATGGCCGGGATGATCAGCTTGAGGCGCGGGTCGCGCTCGGTCGCGAAGAGATGCTGTTCCAATTGTCCGCCAGTTCCGTCGTGCAGGAAGCGATGGCCCGCCCGCGAGCCATCCGCGATCAAGCCGGCGATCACCTTGCGCGGCCCTGCCGGCCTGGCCTCCCGCCGCACCGGACTGCTTTATGGCCCCATCGATGCGAAGCGATAGCGATTTCGGCTGGCACAGAGGTCAACAAATGTTGACCTCCTGCCGCGCCGAAACGCGGCGCTGACGGCCGCCGCCTTCTGAAAATCGATCACATATTCGTGTTGGCGTAACCAATCGAGACGCGTCCGCGAACCTGAAAGGGGCGACCATGCCCCTCAACAATGGGAGTTGTTCAGATGCACTCGATCAAGATCGCACTCGTTGCCGGCCTCGCCGGTCTTTGCGCCTCGCAGGCCTTCGCCGAGGACACGATGGGCGCCATGACCATGATGAAGGGCGGCCAGGTCACCGCGATCATGCCGGACGGACACATGGGCACCATGATGCCGGACGCCAAGATGAGCGCCGACATGATGAAGATGGCCAAGCCCATCAAGCATTGCATGATGATGATCACCGACGCCAAGGGCAAAGCCTACATGATCGATACGTCGACCAAGAAGGCCCAGGCGGAATGTGAAAAAATGGCGATGTGACCTCGCCGACAGCGCGTGCCGACCTCCCCGCCGGCCGGTACGCCGGCGGGTTATCTGCCATTGTATCACATCTCCTTGAGCGCCGTTCCTGGACGTTGCCGGCATAGCGTCGGGCTCGTCCTCGCGGGTTGATCGGCGCCGTCATTGTGCTAGGCCGGGCCTACCAACGAGAGGCTCGTCATGGCCGGCATATCCCGAAAGTACCCGATGCTGCGGCGTTCCCACGCCATGTGGGTGTCGCGCCGCGTCTGGCAGCCGCGGCTCGTCTTCTGGGCCGGCGCCATCTCGATCGGCCTGATCAGCGTCCTGTTCGCCCTGCTCGCCGACCGCGCGCAGGCCTTGTTCCACGTCATGACCGGCAATGAGGGCGGCTGGCGCTTCTATCTGCCCCTGATCGTGACGCCGCTTGGGTTCGTGCTCTGCGCCTGGCTGACGCATTCCTTCTTCCCGGGATCGCAAGGCAGCGGCATTCCGCAGGCGATCGCGGCGCGGCATCTGCGCGACGAGGACGATCGCAGCCGCATCCTGTCACTCAGGCTGGTGGTGGGCAAGATCGCGCTCACCATCGCCGGCCTCGCCTGCGGCGCCTCGATCGGCCGCGAAGGCCCGACGGTGCAGGTCGGCGCCTCGCTGATGCTGCAGGCGGCGCGCTGGGGCGGCATGGCGCAGGCGCGCGGGCTGATCCTGGCGGGATCGGCCGCCGGCATAGCCGCCGCCTTCAACACGCCGCTCGCGGGCATCGTCTTCGCCATCGAGGAAATGGGCCGGACCTATGAGGCGCGCACCAACGGGCTGGTGCTGACGGCGGTGATCCTGGCCGGCCTCGCCTCGCTCGGGCTGCTCGGCAACTACACCTATTTCGGCGTCGCCAAGGACACGGTCGCCTTCGCCGCCGACTGGCCGCTGGTGCTGGCCTGCGGCATCTTCGGCGGCGGGGTCGGCGCGCTGTTCTCGCTCTCGGCGTTGAAAGTCATGCGCCGCATCCGGCGCTGGAACGCGTTGCAGCCGCTGCCGCGCGCGCTGGTCGTGGCGGCCGTCTGCGGGCTCGCCGTGGCGGTGATCGGCGTGGCGTCCGGCGGGCTGACCTTCGGCACCGGCTATGCGCAGGCGCGCGGCGCGATCGAAGGCACGCCGCTGCCGGCCTTCTTCTTCGTCGAGAAATTCGCGGCCGGCATGCTGTCGATGGTGTCGGGC
>NZ_RZSB01000162.1:0-9486 GCF_004023285.1 Mesorhizobium sp. M2A.F.Ca.ET.067.02.1.1 | reverse complement strand
CCGCAATAAGTGGAAGCCGGTGAATGAATCGAAGACCCGGAAAACCCGCCATAATCCGGCCATCCTCGCCGTTAAGTTTCGTTGACGGGCTGGGTGAGATTGGCGAATGGAGTGGTTCGCATGGACGCGCAGCTCGACGAAAAAGCCCTCGAAAGCACGCTTGCCGAAAGTCTGGACGATCTGGCGCCGGACATCAAAACCGTTTCCGAAGATGAATTTGCCGAAGTCGTCGGCGGCGCGCTTGAAGCCGTCGGCGGGACGCTGCTGTTCAAGATGCGCGTCGAAAACGGCGAGAATGGCGAGCATGTCGCCGCCGCCTGCATCGGCGACGCGGGCAACCGCCAGTTCCTGCTGCTGACGCTGCCGACCAGCGGCGGCGCGCTCAAGGTCGAAACCGCGGCAAGAAGCACCAATCCGGTGGCCGGCATTGCCGCCGCCTATGCCGGCCTCATGGATGCCTTCAAGACAGCCGCCTGACGGCTGGCCAGCAGACGTTCAATGAATGGTGATGGAGCCTCGCGCCGCGCGGGCTTGCGCGACGCACTCACCCGACACATGTAAGTCTGCCGCGAGAACGTTTCACCGTTTCATGGAAACGGCAAACCGTTCTCTTTGTTTTGACGCAATTCCGGACGGAAACCGCTTCGCACTTTTGCTGGAATTGCTCCAGGAGACCATTCATGGACAAGCCCGCCAACCCTGCCCCCGGCTTCCAGCGCAATCCCGACAAGGTGATCACCGTCGAACCCTATCGCGGCAGTGTCACCGTGCGCGCCGGCGATACCGTCATCGCAAGATCCACCCGGGCCAAGGTGCTTTCAGAACCACCCTACCCGGCGGCCTTCTACATCCCGTTCGACGATATCGACTTCAGCAAGCTCGCCGGCACCGAGCACTCGACGCATTGCCCCTACAAGGGCGATGCCAGCTACTGGAGCGTCCAGGCGGCCGGCGAAGCCGGCACGAACGCCATGTGGGCTTATGAACATCCGATCGACGAAATGACCGAGATCCGCAACCACGGCGCGTTCTACACGAGCAAGGTAACGGTCGAAGCCGAACCGGGCTGAGTTTTCGATTGGGCTGGGTCGTCGCTGCGATCCGAGGCAGGCGAAGGCCAAGCGTCGTCATCCCAGGGCGGAGGGATGGGCGTTCACGTCAATCTCGGAAGGATGTGGCTGCCAAAATTCAGCCGCCGCACCGCACGCTCAATCGGTGGTGCCGTCGTTGCCTATACCGTCGGCATCGTCCAGGCGCACGAATGTCATGCCTTTCTGCTTCAAGGCGAGCAGCCCCTGAACCACGCCCTCGCCGGCCGCATGCGTCGGCTGGTTGATGTGGGCGATGATGACGTCGCCGTCCTTGGCGGCGCCGATGCGGCGTGCCGTTTCCTTGGCGCCGAGCAGCGAGCCGCCGTCGCCATTGACCGAGAAGCCGGCGATCTTGAAGCCCAGCTTGCGGATCATGGCGATCGCCGATGGGCTGTATTCCGCGGTGGCGCCGCGAAACCATTTGGGCGCCGGTCCGCCCGCGCTGGCGAGCGCCGCGGCGCCGGATTCAACCTCGGCCTGCACGGCGTCCGGGCTGCCGGCGCTGCTTATGCCGTAAATCTTCCGCGGCGTATCGACCGCGGGAATGTGGCGGCCGCCATGGTTTTCCAGCTCGAACAGATCAGGATGGGCTCGCATGATCTCGGCGGCCGCGGCATTGCGCTTGAGCCAGATGCCGGTAACGAAGATGGTCGCCGGTATGCGATTGTCGACAAGAGCCGAAAGTATTCTTGTGTCGGTCTTTCCCCCGCAAGCGTCGAGCGTCAGGGCGACTCGCCCACGCCCTTCCGGGGCTTGGGTCTTCAGATGCAGCGTCGGCTCGAGAAGCGTTGCGGCATTGCCGGCCGACGCCGCCAAGAGCGACAGCGCGAGCACGCAAAGAGAATTTCGAAGCAGACCCATCATCCATTCCAACCCGGCACGCACGGCCAGTTGCCGCATCGCGCCAAAGAAAACTTGCCTCCGCTCGTCCCAACAGACCGGCATCTAGGCGAAAATGGGGACGTCCAACAGCGCAAAAGGAGCAATCGCGAAAAATTGCTTTCGTCTACACCGCGGTTTTAATGGGTCTGTCCGTCCGCGCCAGCAGTTCGCGCACTGCTTCGGCGACCGTGTCCACTTCCAGGCGCCAGACGCAAAATGCCTTGGCTGGATTGGTCCGGTGGCACATGTCGGCGGCCACACACTCGCAAGGCATTGGGGGCCGCAGCGAAATGCTGGGTGCGCCAACCGGACCCCATGCAACCGGGTTGGTGAGGCCGTACAGGCCGACGACCGGCGTGCCTGCTGCGGCGGCCATATGCATTGGGCCGCTTTCGTTGCCGAGGAAGAGCCGCGCCTCCTTGAGCAGCGCCATCAACGTTTCGAGCGATAGCTTACCTACCAGATTGACGACCGGCGCCTTGACCGCGGCCACGATGTGGTCGTTCGCCTGGGCTTCGTCGGGTCCGCCGACCAGGACGACGGAGAGACCGGTTTCGCTCGATATCGTGTCGACGGCCGCGGCGAAACGCTCGGGCTGCCACCGGCGGCCCGGAAAGCTTGCTCCGGCATGCACCACCAGGAAGGCTTTGCGGCGAAGACCGCAGCTGTCCAGCAATGTCAGGACCCGCGCGGTTTCCGATGGCAGCGGCTCGATCGAGGGAACCCGCACGCGCAGATCTTCCCCTAGCGCCTCCAGCGGAGAAAGATAGCGATAAAGGAAATGCCTCTCGCCATAGCCGAAGGGCTTGGCCCTGACGTTTGCGGATTGGCGCTCGAACCGGCCCAATCGCCTCTCGGTCGGGAAATAGCCAACGCGGATCCTGGCGTTGAGCGCCATGGCGACGAAGTGCGTCGTTTTTGAATCGGTCAAGTCGATGGTCATATCGCAAGCCAAACGACGCAGCTTTCGCAATACGTGGTAGAGTTCCAGGCCGCGCTGCATTACCGTGCCACGCGCGCTCGAGCGCTTGAAAGCTACGGTCTCATCTGCGATCCCGTGAGCAGTCAGGAAGCCTGCGAAGCGAGCCTCGCACAGGAAGACAATTCTGGCCTCCGGATAGGCGATCCTAAGATTCTTCGCCAGCGTCGAGGCAAGAACCAGATCGCCGATATATTTCGTTTGCAGAATCAGGATCGACCGGACGCCTGCGAAGGGCCCCTGCAACATCCGTGTCCGGGCACCAGAACTGAGTTGAGACGTCGACATCCGGGGCCGCCACGCGCATGTTTCACGTGGCCCTCATATACAAGACGACAAGGTCGTGGGCCAGAGTGACTTGCACGTGCCGGCAGATCGTTTCACGGTCATGGAAATAGCGAAATTCCGGATTTCGCTGTTTGCAATGCGGACGACGACGGCACGAGAATCTCCCCGCGTGTCAGACCGCGGCTTCCAGGACTGCCTCGGTACGCGCCAGGAGCTCCAGCACCGCCTCGACCACCGGATCAACCTCCAGGCGCCAGACGCAGCAGGCCTTGCTCGGATCGGTCCGGCGGCACAGGTCGCCGCCGACGCAGTCGCAGGGCACGGATGGCCGCAACGAGATGCTGGGCACGCCGACCGGCGCCCAGCGGACCGGATTGGTCAGGCCGAACAGGCCGACAACCGGCGTGCCGGCCGCGGCCGCCATATGCATCGGCCCACTTTCGTTGCCGAGAAACAGCCGCGCCTGCCTGAGCAGCGCAAGCAGGGTTTCCAGCCGCAGCGCGCCCGCCAGATTGACGACAGGCGTCTTCGCCGCGGCCACAATCCTGTCGGTCGCCTCGTTTTCGTCCGGGCCGCCGACCAGGACGACGCGCAAGCCTGTCTCGCCGGCAATCCTGTCGATTGCCTCGGCAAAGCGCTCCGGCTGCCAGCGACGCCCGGCGAAACTTGCTCCGGCATGAACCGCGACAAAGGCGTTTGGGAGGATGTGGTGCCGGGCCAGCAAAGCCAGGACGCGGGTCGTCTCGAATGGCAGCGGTCGAATGGCCGGGGCTTTTACGCGCAGGTCGACGCCGAGCGCCTCCAACGGAGACAGATAGCGGTAGAGAAAGTGCTTCTTGCCAAATCCGAAGGGCTTCATCCTGACATTGGCGGGCTGGCGTTCATGCCAGCGCAGAGGCCGCTCCGTCGGAGAATAGCCGACCCGGACCGGAGCATTGACCAGCCCGGAAATAAGACGCGAGGTTTTCGAGTCGGTGATGTCGATGGTCATGTCGAAGCGACGCCGCCGCAATTCCCGCACCACGCGGAAGAGCTCGCGTCCCCGCTCGAACGGCATGCCACGCATCCTGGCGCGGCTGAGGGGGATAGCCTCGGCGGCAATGCCGTGGGCCGTCAGGAAGCCGGCCAAATGCGTTTCACAGAGAAACACGATCCTGACGCCCGGATATGCGAGCTGCAGGTTGTTCGCCAGCGCCGAGGCAAGCACGATGTCGCCGATAAATTTGGTCTGCAGGACAAGGATCGACCGGAAAGGAGTGGGGGCAATCTGCAACATGGGTTTCTGACACCAAAAAGTTCGGTGTCGGAAACTCCCTCGAAACGGTGTCGAGATTCAGGGCTGTCACGCGCACGTTAGCGTGACATTCCATACAAAACCGTAAGGTCCCTTGGGGTGCCGCTCCCCGGAATGCACGTCTCAGGCGCGTTTGGCGGCGCCTTTCGCCGCCGCCACGGCCGCCTGCGCGGCCGCCAGCCTGGCGATCGGCACACGGTAGGGCGAGCACGATACATAGTCGAGCCCGACCTCCTCGCAGAAGCGGATCGAAGCCGGATCGCCGCCATGCTCGCCGCAGATGCCAAGCTTGATGCCGGGCCGGGTCGCCTTGCCCTTTTCAGCAGCGATCCGCACCAGTTCGCCGACGCCATCGACATCGAGCGACACAAACGGATCCTGCTCGATGATGCCCTTTTGCCGGTAGGTTTCAAGGAAGGACGCCGCGTCGTCGCGCGAGATGCCGAAGGTCGTCTGGGTGAGGTCATTGGTGCCGAAGGAGAAGAATTCGGCGGCTTCGGCAATGACATGGGCGCGAATCGCCGCGCGCGGCAGCTCGATCATCGTGCCCGTTAGATAATCGATCTTGGTGCCGGTCTCCTGCATGACGCTTTGCGCCACCGCGTCGATGCGCGCCTTGACGTATTCCAGCTCCTTCACCAGTCCCACCAGCGGCACCATGATTTCCGGCACCACCAGCGCGCCGGCCTTGCGTCCGGCCTCGACCGCCGCCTCGAAGATCGCGCGCGCTTGCATCTCGGCGATCTCCGGATAGGAGACGGCGAGCCGGCAGCCGCGATGGCCGAGCATCGGATTGAACTCGTGCAACGCCTCGGTGCGTTGCCGCAGCTTGTCGGCCGAGACATTCATGGCGCTCGCCACCTCGGCAAGCTCGGCCTCGGTCTTGGGCAGGAATTCATGCAGCGGCGGGTCGAGCAGGCGGATTGTCACCGGCAGGCCGGCCATGATCTCGAACAGCTCGAGGAAGTCCGAGCGCTGCATCGGCAGCAGCTTATCGAGCGCTGAGCGCCTGTCCTTTTCGGTATCGGCCAGGATCATCTCGCGCATGGCGACGATGCGGTCGCCGTCGAAGAACATGTGCTCGGTGCGGCAAAGCCCGATGCCCTCGGCGCCGAAGGAGCGCGCCATGCGCGCGTCGAGCGGCGTTTCGGCATTGGTGCGCACCTTCATGCGGCGCGCGGCGTCAGCCCATTCCATGATGGCGGCGAAATCGCCGGAAAGCTCCGGCTGCAGCATGGCGACCGCGCCCTTCAGTACCTGTCCGTTGCCGCCATCGATGGTGATGACGTCGCCCTTGCGGAAGGTCTGGCCCATCGAGACCAGCGTGCCGGCCTTGTAGTCGACGCGCAGCGAGCCGGCGCCCGACACGCAGGGCTTGCCCATGCCGCGCGCCACCACCGCGGCGTGGCTGGTCATGCCGCCACGCGTGGTGAGGATGCCTTCGGCGGCATGCATGCCGTGAATGTCCTCCGGGCTGGTCTCGATGCGCACCAGGATCGCCTTGCGTCCCTGAGCCCTGGCGTCCTCGGCGTCTGCGGACGAGAAGACGATCTCGCCCGTGGCGGCGCCGGGCGAGGCCGGCAGGCCCATGCCGATGACATCACGCGCCGCCTTCGGATCGATGGTCGGGTGCAGGAGCTGGTCGAGCGATGCCGGATCGATGCGGGCGACCGCCTCCTCCTTGGTGATCAGGCCGTCCCTCGCCACCTCGACGGCGATCTTCAGCGCCGCCTTGGCGGTGCGCTTTCCGGAGCGGGTCTGCAGCATCCACAACTTGCCGCGCTCGATGGTGAATTCGAGGTCCTGCATGTCGCGGTAATGCTTTTCCAGTCGGTCGGAGATGTCGACGAAGGCCTGGAAGGCGTCGGGCATCAGCTTCTGAAGCGACGGCTTGTCGGAGCCGGCGGCAATACGCGCCGCCTCGGTGATGTTCTGCGGCGTGCGGATGCCGGCCACCACGTCCTCGCCCTGGGCGTTGACCAGGAACTCGCCATAGAGCTGCCTGTCACCGGTCGAGGGATTGCGGGTGAAGGCGACGCCGGTCGCGGAGGTGTCGCCCATATTGCCGAACACCATGGCCTGGACGTTGACCGCCGTGCCCCAGCTTTCCGGGATGTCGTGCAGGCGGCGATAGGTGATGGCGCGGCTGTTCATCCAGCTCGAGAACACGGCGCCGATCGCGCCCCAGAGCTGCTCGTGCGGGTCCTGCGGGAACGGCTTGCCAAGCTCTTCCTCGACCTTGGCCTTGTAGAGCGAAATGACGCCCTGCCATTCCGCGGCCGTCAGCTCGGTGTCGAGCTCGTGGCCGAGGCTGGCCTTCTGGTCCTCGAGGATTTCCTCGAACACTTCGTGATCGAGGCCCATGACGACGTCGGAATACATCTGGATGAAGCGGCGGTAGCTGTCATAGGCGAAGCGCGCATCGCCGGAATCGGCGGCCAAAGCCTCGACCGTCTCGTCGTTGAGGCCGAGATTGAGCACGGTGTCCATCATGCCGGGCATTGACGCCCGGGCGCCGGAGCGGACGGAGACCAGAAGCAGCTTCGACGGATCGCCGAAGCGGCGGCCGGTGATGCGGCCGATATGGTCGAGAGCGGCGACGACATCCGCCTCGAGCCCATCGGGATAGGCCCGGCCGTTGGCGTAATAGGCGTTGCAGACTTCCGTGGTGATGGTGAAACCGGGCGGCACGGGCAGGCCGAGACTGCACATCTCGGCCAGATTGGCACCCTTGCCACCGAGAAGATTGCGGTCGCCGGCACGGCCTTCGGCGGCGCCGTCGCCGAAGGTGTAAACCCACTTGGTCATGCTTGCCCTCCAGTTCGTGGAAGATAGAAACAGCCGGACCATGGCCCGGTTCCCCGCTTCCCCGGTCCGAGCGATAGGATGCTGCAGTGCGAAAGGCAAGGTACCGGCAGCGCTCGCCGCCACTACAATCGATTAAGCAAAGCTGCGTCAAAAAGACTTGCCGGAGAGGCATGGCGCGATATAGAACATAAAGAGAACATAGTGGAGTAGCGTGATGAAACTCAACGGGAAACTCGACTATCTGGAACTGCCGGCGACAGGGGGCACGCTGGACAGCGTCAAATCCTTCTACAGCGCCGCCTTTTCATGGTCGTTCACCGACTACGGCCCGACCTATTCCGCTTTCGCCGAAGGGCTCGATGGCGGTTTCCAGGCCGATGCCGGGGAAGCGCCGGCCAAACCGCTGCCCGTGCTCTACTCCGAGAACCTCGAGGAAACGCTGGACGCGGTCGAGAGCGCCGGGGGCACCATCGTCAAGCCGATCTTTTCCTTCCCCGGCGGCAGACGGTTCCACTTCACCGATCCGGCCGGCAACGAACTGGCGGTGTGGGGACATTAGAAAGGACGCGGGTTTCGAGGTTTTTTGCTGTTGACAGGCAGTGGGCCGCGGGGCTCATTCAAATGAGCAGCGGCAACCTTCTAACAGCAAAAGCAGGCTGATGAAATTCGGGTCAAGCGGTGTCCGGGGTTTGGCTTCCGATTTGGCCGGAAGGCCAAGCGGACTTTACACTGAGGGCTTCGCCCGGCGCTTGCGGGCGATTGGATATCAGCAAGGCAAGGTCTTCGTGGGACGGGACTTGCGCGACAGCAGCCCGGCGATCGCACAGGACTGCATGGCGGCGCTGGCCGCATCCGGCTTCCAGCCGGTCGATTGCGGTCCGATCCCCACACCGGCGCTTGCCTTTTATGCCCGCCGGCACAACGCCGCGGCGCTGATGGTGACCGGCTCGCATATCCCCGCCGACCGCAACGGCATCAAGTTCTATGGACCGAAGGGCGAGATCGACAAGGCGGACGAGGCCGCGATCGCCCTTTCTGTCGCGGAGCTGTCCGATCAATATCCCTGGCCGCCGACCTATGCGGACTGGCAAGCCGGCCATGAACAGGCGCTCGCGGCCTTTCGAGACCGTGTGGAGGCAATTCTGCCCCCTGGCGCCCTTTCCGGAATGAGGCTCGGCGTCTACCAGCACAGCACCGTTGCGGCGGAGCTGCTGGTCGAGGTCCTGCGATCCTTCGGCGCCGATGTGATCGTCGTCGGCAAAACAGATACTTTCGTGCCTGTCGATACCGAGGCCGTCAGCCAGGAAACGCTGGCGATGGTGCGGGACTGGGTGCGCGAGTTCAAACTCGACGCGGTGGTCTCGGCCGATGCCGATGCCGATCGCCCTCTTGTCATCGACGAAAATGGCGAATTGTTCCGCGGCGACCTGATCGGGCTGGCCACGGCGCTCTTCCTCAAGGCCGATGTCGTGGTGACGCCGGTCACCTCCAACTCGGGCATAGCCGAAGCGTTCGGGTTCAGCGTCAGGAGAACGAAGGTCGGGTCGCCTTTCGTCATCGAGGGAATGGACGCCGCGCGGCAGGCAGGCGGCATCGTCGTCGGCTTCGAAGCCAATGGCGGAGTTCTGCTGGGATCCGACTGCCTGGTGAATGGCAAAATATTGTCGGCGCTGCCGACACGGGATTCATTCTTGCCGATCCTGGCCGTGCTGGGGACGATGGCATCGACGGGGAAATCGCTGTCTAACCTGCGTGAAACCTGGAACCTTCCGGTCTGCGCCAGCGAGCGGCTCGAGAACTTCCCGGTCGAGACATCGCGCGTGTTGATGCGCAAGCTCGCCGACCGCGACGCGTTGCAGCGGTTCCTGGCGCCCTTCGGCATGGTGGCGGATGTAGACGAGACCGACGGTCTGAGAGCGCGAATGACCAGCGGAGAGATCATCCATCTGCGACCTTCCGGAAACGCTCCCGAATTTCGCTGCTATGCCGAGGCCGCCAGCCATGGAAGGGCAAGCGAAATCATGGCAATGGCGCTGGAACGGGCGCGGGACGCCGCACTGGCGGATAAGGCCGGGGACGTATAATGACAGCGGTGCCGGTTGCCGCAGGCGGAGAGCGGCCAATCGGCAGCGATGGGAACTCCC
>NZ_RZSB01000161.1:0-9499 GCF_004023285.1 Mesorhizobium sp. M2A.F.Ca.ET.067.02.1.1 | reverse complement strand
TGGCGCGGAGACAGGTTTGCGGTTGAGCAGATCGTGCGTGGGGCCGGCGCAGCCTGCGAGGGCGAGCGCGAAGGCAAGGCCGACAACGATCTTCACATGCACAGTCAACCGGGGTCCCCCCAAGGGCGGCAAACCTCTCCCTTACTCCGATAAAGGCAGGGAGCGGCCGGGTCCAGTTCAAAGTCACGTGATGCGGAAACCACGTGGACAGGGTCACTGCGCAGCCAGCTGGCGGATGCGGTCGGTCACGTCGCGGTCGCTGGCAAAGCCGTCGTCCTCGCGCAGCCGCTGTCCGATCATCTTCACCAGCGCAGGGTTGTCGGCGAATTTCGTATGATTGAAGCTGTCGGCACCCTTCTCATTGGAAAGGTCGACCACCGTGACGCCATAGGAGGCAAGATCGGCGGCGTCACGATAGTCGCCGACGCGCGGCCGCGAGCCGGCGATCAGCCCGGAGAGCCTGAGCGCCCGGTCGTCATCCGACAGAAGCAGGATGAAGGGCTTGTCCGGCTTGCCGTAACGGCGCATCTGGCTCTTGAAGACGTCGACATCGATATCGGGCGATGCGAGCACCACGTCGCCCAGCTTGCCGCTCAGATCGCGATCGCCGGTGATGGCGAGCTGGCGCAGCGTTTCCATCGTCACCCAAGTTCCCATCGAATGGGCGACGATGTCGATGCGCCGGGCACCGGTCTGCGCCAGCATCCTGAGCGTCACTTCCAGCTGGTCGCGCGCGGCGGCGGCACTTTCCTTGTCATAGACATAGTCGGTGGTCTTGGCGCCGGATGCCCAGGAGAACAGCACCGGCGTGCCCGGATAGCCGGAATCATGGACGATCTGGGTGAGCCGGTAGACGGCGTCGTCGAAGCCGGTGTTGTAGCCGTGGACGAAGACCATCACACGTCCGCCGCGGGCGTCGATGTCGGCGTTGAGGGCGCTGGTGAATTTCGGCTGCGTGTCGTAGCCGACGACTTCCGAGGCCATGAAATACTTGGTCGGATCGTCCGACTTGCCGCGCGAGCGGCGCTCGATCTGGCCGACCTGGTGAATCGGCGGAACGGTGACGTTGACGCGGGCATAGTTCAGCGTCGCCGAGCGTTCGCCGTCGAAGACCTTGTTCGGATCGTCGGACCACTTGCGCGTGGTGGCGATGAAGATCGAATGGTTGCCCGCGATCTCGGTCGCCTGGGTCGGCACGACCACGCTGCCCAGGATTTCCTGCGTCTGGGGACCCGCGCAGCCTGCCGTCAGCAGTGCAAGGGCAATGATGAAAATCGTCTTCAACCGCACGTCGACACTTCCGCTGCAATTCCACTTTGGCCGCGATTGGCCGTCCACCTCCGCGGAAATCTCCCGGACAGCCGAAGTGCGGCTAAAGTAAGTCGTGTCTAGTGGAAATTGGCTCAGCGCCGGGCGAGGACCACCGTGGTGTTGCGCGAAAGCCAAAAGGGCGGCAGGAAGGTTGCGGGCACCGGCAGGGGCGCTGGCGCGTGCCGGCGAGATCGAAAATGAGGGACTGGTAGTGAACAGCTTTTCCGCCCGCGTCGCCGTGGCCGCCGAGGCGATCCGCGAAATCTTTCCGGAAACGCCGCTCCAGGAGAACGACTATCTGTCGAAGAAGACCGGCGCCCGCGTGCTGTTGAAGCGCGAGGACCTGACGCCGGTGCGTTCTTACAAGATCAGGGGCGCCTTCAATTTCTTCCGCAAGGCGCTTGCCGCCGGCAACAATGCCGAGCTGTTCGTCTGCGCCTCGGCCGGCAACCATGCGCAGGGCTTTGCCTTCGTCTGCCGCCATTTCGGCAAGAAGGGCGTCGTGTTCATGCCGGTGACGACGCCGCAGCAGAAGATCGACAAGACGCGGCTGTTCGGCGGCGATTTCGTCGAGATCAGGCTGGTCGGCGACTTCTTCGACGATTGCTACCGCGCCGCCTTCGAATTCACCGAAAGCGCCGGCGCGCATATGGTGCCGCCCTTCGACCACAAGGACATCATCGAGGGCAGGCCACCGTGGCCTACGAAATCGCGGCGCAGATGCCGGGCGCGCGCGCGCCCGACATCGTCATGCTGCCGGTGGGCGGCGGCGGCCTTGCCGCCGGCGTGACCCACTATTTCGCCGACCAGCATCGCGACCCGCGTTTCGTGTTCTGCGAACCTGCCGGCGCGCCGAGCCTGCGTGAAAGCCTTGCCAGCGGCAAGCGGGTGAAGCTCGCCAAGGTCGACAATTTCGTCGACGGCGCCGCGGTGGCCGAGATCGGCCGCGAGCCGCTGCGCCACCTCAAGGACTTCGCCGCCGATGCCGTCCGGCTGGTTCCGGAGAACCGGCTCTGCGCCACGATGATCGAGATGCTCAATGTCGAGGGCGTCGTGCTGGAGCCGGCCGGCGCGCTGGCTATCGACGCGCTCAAGGATTTTTCGCGCAAGGAGATCAGGGGCAAGACCATCGTCGCGGTCGTATCCGGCGGCAATTTCGACTTCGAGCGGCTGCCCGACGTGAAGGAGCGGGCGCTGCGCTTCGAGGGGCTGAAGAAGTATTTCATCATCCGCTTCCCGCAGCGGCCGGGCGCGCTGCGCGATTTCCTCGAAATGCTCGGTCCAGACGACGACATCGCCCGCTTCGAATATCTGAAGAAGTCGGCGCGCAATTTCGGCTCGGTGCTGATCGGCATCGAGACCAAGGACCGGCGTAATTTCGATCTGCTGAAGGCCAATTTCGACGCCGAGGGCGTGCAGTATCAGGATATCACCGACAACGAGACCCTGGCGGGCTTCATCATATGAGCGAAAAACAAGGCACGGTCTTCGTCGCGTTGTTTTCCGGCATCAATGTCGGCGGCAACCGCATCGTCAAGATGGCGGAGCTCAAAGCCTTCTTCGAGGGCCTCGGCTTCACCGATGTCGCGACCTATGTGCAGAGCGGCAATGTCGTGTTCCGGGCGAAGAAAGGCGATGCAGCAGCGCTCACCAAGGAGATCGAGGCGGCCTTCGAGAAGAAATGGGGTTTCAATTCGCGCATCATGGTGCGCGATGCCGGCTGGTTCGAGCGGCTGGTGAAGGACAATCCCTATCCCGAGATCTCGGGGGAGCCGACCAAGCTGCATGCCTATGCGCTGGAGCGCGAGCCGACGGCTGAGGAGACGCAGCGGCTCGCGGACAAATGCACCGGCCCCGAGCGCTTCGAGATCAAGGGCGACGTGCTTTACCTTCACGCGCCGGACGGGCTCGGCAAATCGGTGTTCGCCAATCTGATTCCGCGCACCTTGAAGGTGCCTGGCACGGCGCGAAACTGGCGCAGCGTGCTGGCGTTGCTCGATATGGCCGGAAAAGCCGGCGGCTGATCGCCGATTTGTCAGGCGGCCTTTTGCCAGTCGAAGCTCAATTCCTCGCGGAAGGCGAAGCGCTTGATATGGTCGGCGACCACCGTCTCCAACCGGTCCAGTGAAGCTTCATCGTCGGCGGCCAGAGCGATGTGCAGCGCCTGATCGTCGGCGTCCATGACGGTGCGGCCGATCGAGAGCTGGATAGCGCCATGCCGTGGGTCGAACTCAACCGGGAATTTGTGCGACCAGTGCTTGCAGAGCTGCTGCAGGTAGCGGCTGGCATGTTCGGTGGCGACATCGGCGCGGCTGGTCAGCATGAAATTCTCCTGGCGGATGAAGAAACGCCAGCCTGGACGGGGCTGGCGCCAATTTCCGGTAGATAGGCAGCATCTGGGGAAACGCCAGCGGCGGCCGGTAAAATCGGCGCGCTTCGCCGAGTTTTACCAGACGCCCGTGTTCGCCATCGACGCCCAAGGTTCGGCCTTCGCCTTGGCCGGGCCTTTCTGCAGGAGCTCGATCGAGATGCCGTCCGGCGAGCGGATGAAGGCCATGTTGCCGTCGCGCGGCGGACGGTTGATGGTCACGCCATTGTCCATCAGCTTGTGGCAGGTGGCGTAGATGTCGTCGACCTCATAGGCGAGGTGGCCGAAATTGCGGCCGCCCTTGTAGTCCTCCGGGTCCCAATTGTAGGTCAGCTCGACCAGCGGCGCCTTCTCGTTGATGCCGCTCTGCTCGTCTTCGGGCGCGGCGAGGAAGATCAGCGTGTAGCGGCCCTGTTCGTTTTCGTAGCGGCGGACCTCCTTCAGGCCGAGCTTGTTGCAGTAGAAATCGAGCGACTGGTCGATATCGGCGACGCGAACCATTGTGTGCAAATAGCGCATGGCAGCTTTCCTCGGCTTGTTGGGATTGCGAGGCACCATAGGGGCCACCCGGCGAAAGGGCAATCGTCCGACAATAGCGGCGGCGGGATCGACTTTAGGGTCTCGCCAATCGTGTTCGGGAAGCGCCGGCAAACAACATTTCAGTCTTTCCGGTGCTGAACGGTGAAAAAAGGCACGTCAGCCCTTGCACACCCCGGAAGCCGCAGTGTTAATCTCTCGGCCAGAATCAGTTGCAGTTCGATTTGAAAAAGGGGGCATTCTTATGGGGGAAAAAGCCTCTTTCACGAGGCGGGACGGAAGCCTTGACGACGCCTTGAAGCGGGACAATGGCGGCGACTCCGCCGAGCTTGTCGAAATCGCCGGGGCTATCAAATGGTTCGACGTGGCCAAGGGCTACGGCTTCATCCTTCCGGACGACGGCGTCTCGGGTGACATCCTCCTCCATGTGACTTGTCTTCGAAAGGACGGCTTCCAGACGGCGCTCGAGGGCGCGCGGGTCGTCTGCCTGGTGAAACAGGGCGAGCGCGGATTGCAGGCTTTCCGCGTCCTGTCCATGGATGCTTCGACGGCCGTTCATCCGGCAGAGCAGGAGCAGCGCACCCACGTTGCCGTCAGCCCGGAGAGCGGCCTCGAGCGGGCTCTGGTCAAGTGGTTCAACCGCACCAAGGGTTTTGGCTTCCTGACGCGGGGCGAGGGAACCGAAGATATCTTCGTCCACATGGAAACCTTGCGGCGCTACGGCATAACCGAGCTCCGGCCCGGCCAGGTCGTGCTGGTGCGCTTCGGCCGTGGCGACAAAGGCCTTATGGCCGCCGAAATCCACCCCGATATGGGTACCTTGTCGGTCTCGCATTAAGGACTTCTCGACGCCGTCCAAAAGCGCCTTTGCCGCGGACCGACTATCTTGCCCGAAAACCGGTTCCACTTCCGCGGATCATGGTTTAGGACGAGCGTCTGGACGAGGTACCCATGGCTCATCGCAATTGGCTGACTGCGGGCGCGCTCTGCGCCGCGATCGTTTTCGCCGCCTGTTTCATGGCCGCGCAGCCGAGTTCGGCGGATGCGATGCTGCTGCCCATCGACCGGACGCCGCTGGTGGTGGCGACCGGTTCAGGCGAGCGTTCCTTCTCCATCGAGATCGCCGACACTTCCGCGGAGCGGGAGGCTGGCCTGATGTTTCGCCGGACGATGGCCGACGATCACGGCATGTTGTTCGTCTTCGACAGAACCGGTGAGGTGGATTTCTGGATGAAGAACACGCCGATGGCGCTCGATCTCATCTTCGTCGGTGAGGACGGTCGGATCAACGCGATCAAGCGCGGCGAGCCCGAGTCCGAGGCAATCATCTCACCCGGACTGCCGGTGCGCTTCGTGCTTGAGTTGAAGGCAGGCACCGCCGCCAGGGACGGCATCAAGGAAGGCGATTTTTTGCGCCATCCGGCCATCGGCGCCGGATCCAACTGAAAAGCAGTTTCTGCCGATGCAATTCCTTTCGCATGACGGTTTTGAACTCGCCTATCTCGATCGCCAGCCGGCGTCGGGGCAGGGCGACCCCGTGCTGATGATCCATGGCTTTGCCTCCAGCCACTATGTCAATTGGGTCTCGCCGGGCTGGTTCAAGACGCTGAACGACGCCGGCTACCGGGCGATTGCCTTCGACAATCGCGGCCATGGCTCGTCGTCGAAGAGTTACGACGAGGCCGATTACACGCCGGCCAAGATGGCTTCCGATGCGGCCGCGCTGCTCGATCACCTCGGCATCGAACGCGCCCATGTCATGGGTTATTCGATGGGCGCGCGGGTTTCGGCCTTCCTGGCGCTTTCCGACCCGCAGAAGGTCGCGACGCTGGTGTTCGGTGGCCTCGGCATCGGCATGGTCGACGGCGTCGGCGACTGGGACCCGATCGCGGCGGCGCTGTTGGCGGAAGACCCGTCGCAAAACACGCATCCGCGCGGCCGCTCTTTCCGCGCCTTCGCAGACCAGACGCGCAGCGACAGGCGCGCGCTCGCGGCGTGCATCGCAACTTCGCGCGAGCTGCTCAGCGAGGACGACATGGCGCGCATCGCCCAGCCGACGCTGATCGCGGTCGGCACCAAGGACGATATCGGCGGCTCGCCGGACGAACTCGCCGCCCTGATGCCCAATGCCAGGGCGTTCCACATCGAGGGACGCGACCATATGCTCGCCGTCGGCGACAAGAGCTTCAAGCAGCGCGTGCTCGAATTCTACGCCGAATACCCGCTCTGAGCGCGCTCGCTCCCCGCCTGACAATGGTCGATCTTCTCGTCACCTACATGGAGATGTCCGCGCCGCCCCAGGGCGCGCCGCGTACGTCACCTTTGCCCGGCGCCATCGTGGCGCGCGAAAGGCTAGCTCCTTCCAGCTATCTCGATCTCTACCGCGCGGTTGGCGGACCGGTGCAATGGGACCAGCGGCTGCGGATGCCCGGGGCGGAACTCGAAACGCTGCTCGCCGACGATGCCACACATATCCACGTGCTGCGCTTCGATGGCGAAGCCGGTGGATTCTGCGAGTTCAACAATGTCGGCGAAGCGGCAATCGAGCTCGTCCACTTCGGGTTGGTTCCAGCTTTTCAAAGCAAGTGGCTTGGGCCGTTCCTGCTCGACCGGGCGTTGCGCGCGGCGTGGTCGCATCGGCCGAAACGGCTTTGGCTCGACACCGATACTTATGATCATCCAGCCGCGCAATCGGTCTATGGACGCGCCGGATTCAGCGCCTATGCGTGACGGATGGAAACCTTTCCGGATTAGGCAGTCCCGCTTTCCAGCGCCGCGAGTGATCGCTCGATGTTCTGTCTCGCCTTGGGTTCGAACCGATTCTGGAATTCTGCCGTATAGAAGATGTGCGGGCGGGCGAGGAAGCTCTTCAGGACAGCCGAGCGGCCGGCGCGCCACATCGGCTCTTCCACCCAGCCATATTCCAGCCGGACCGCCTGCTCATAGGCGTCGAAGACAGCAGGGTCGGCGCCGAGGATCGCCAGATCCATGTCGAGCAGAAGAGCGGCATCGCTGAGTGCGTCCTCATCGCGCAAAGGCGGCAACTGGTGGTTGGCGGTGGCGTTGATCATTGCCGCTATGCGGACGATGCGACCAGGATCGACTCGTCCGGCGAGCCTTTTCTCGGCCAGTTGGGCGCTTTTTGCCTCATTGTCCTTGGCGCGGCTGTCATAGATGGCGTCGTGAAACCAGATCGCGGCCTCGACGGCCTGCGGATCATCGAGCAGGCCTCGGTATTCGTCAGCCAGCGCCAGCATCGCCTCGATGTGGGACAGGCCGTGATAGTGGCGATCTTCGGCGCTATAGAGCGCCGCAAGCTCGCTTTTCAGCGCCTCGTCGATCAAGGGTTCGTTTTCCATCGTCGCTTGAATCTGCGTGAACCAGGTCCATTTGACAAAGCACTAAGGAAAATTGAGTTCAACCGTGCTATGATTTCGCTTATATGTGCCGCCCGAGAATGAGCAAGGCCGGAGACCGTCGATGAACAGCATTACGATTGCCCGCCCCAGCATGGTGCAGCCGGTCGATCCGATCTGGCGGTCGATCCGCGACGAGGCGATGGAGGCGGTGAACCGCGATCCCTTGCTTGCGGCCTTCCTCTATTCGACCATCCTCAACCAGGAGAGCCTGGAAGAAGCGGTGATCCACCGGCTTGCCGAGCGCCTGGCGCATCAGGACATCGGCTCCGATCTCATCCGCCAGACCTTCAAGGCGATGCTGGACGACGATCCGGAGTGGAGCACGACGGTTCGCGTCGACATCCAGGCCTATTACGACCGCGACCCGGCCTGCGACCGCTTCATCATGCCGGTCCTCTATTTCAAGGGTTTTCACGCCATCCAGACGCACCGGCTGGCGCATTGGCTTTGGAACCATGGCCGCAGGGATTTCGCGCTCTATCTGCAGAGCCGCTCGTCCTCGGTGTTCCAGACCGACATCAATCCAGCCGCCCGCATCGGCAAGGGCATCTTCCTCGACCATGCCACGGGCCTTGTCGTCGGCCAGACGGCCGTCATCGAGGATGACGTGTCGATCCTGCATGGGGTGACGCTGGGCGGCACCGGCAAGGCCAATGGCGACCGCCATCCGAAGATCCGCCGCGGCGTGCTGATCGGCGCCGGCGCCAAGATCCTCGGCAATATCGAGATCGGCCATTGCTCCAAGATCGCGGCGGGCTCGGTCGTGCTGTCGCCCGTGCCGCACAACAAGACGGTCGCCGGCGTGCCCGCGCGCGTCGTCGGAGAGACCGGCTGCGACCAGCCCTCGCGGCAGATGGACCAGCTCCTGCCGTCGCAGAGCATGGACCACGTGGTCAGCTTCGACATCTGACCGAGGCTTACCGGCGGCGCCCGAATTGGCCGCCGGTTCCGCTTGACTGTTCTCCCATGTTATCCTGCCGGCTTGCCTTTACATGGCCATCGTTGGCGTGTCAGAAGCGCGTTCCCACGAACAAGGCCGACATTTCGGAGAAGACTTTTGAAGCCTGACGAAATCAGAAAGCTGGACGCCTATTTCAAGCGCGTCTTCCAGAACCCCAAGTTGCAGGTCAAGGCGCGCCCGCGCAAGGAAGACTCGGCCGAGGTCTATGTCGGCGACGAATTCCTCGGCATCGTCTTCAAGGATGAGGACGACGGCGACTATAATTTCTCGATGGCCATTCTCGACATCGACCTGGGCTGAGCCAGCAACAGGCGCGGCCGGCACGCGGCAACGCGGCCCGGCCGACTGCAACCCGCAGGCGAATATCCGCTAATCCTGGCAATGCCGGGGAATGTGCACCCGACGCCAGCTGGTGGAACCTTCCCGCACCACCACCCGGCGCGCCACCGTCCCGTATGAAGGCGGGATTTCCCGGATGCGGACTTGCTGCGGCCGCACCAGCACTTCGTGGGCAACCGCTTCATACTCCGCCGGCTGCACGACGCGCCGGACGCGCTCCGGCTGGACCACGACCGTTTCGGCGACGCGGGCATAGCGGGCCTTGCGCCATACCTTGCACAGCACCTTGCGGCCATGGATGACGCGCGACTCCCAGGCATAGCCGCCATTATCGACCTTGACCGTGTGATGGACCGTGCGCGTGACCGCCGGGACGGTCTCATAGGTGACGCGCGGCGGCGCGATCTGGTCCACGCTTTGATAGGCGCCGAAGATCGGCGCCTCGTAATCGACCACATGTCCGCCGGGGCTCAGCATCACATCTTCGTAGACGGTGTCGTAGAGCGCCGGCCTGTGGATCGGCTCGTAGCATTCGAGCGCGCGGCTGCCGGCGGCGGGTCCTGA
>NZ_RZSB01000160.1:0-9510 GCF_004023285.1 Mesorhizobium sp. M2A.F.Ca.ET.067.02.1.1 | reverse complement strand
GACAGGGATGGCCTGGAACCAGCGTGCGCATCGCCACGCCCTTCCCGGCCAGCGCGATCGGCAGGGCGCCGGTCACATCGGCAAGCCCGCCGGTCTTGATCAGCGGGAAGATTTCGGGCGTGACCGACAGAACCTGCATGCGCTCCACATTCCGATCTCAACGTGACAGGTCAAAGTGACAATCTGTTGATCAAGCCGTCAACCCGATAGGGTTGATCGGCAGGTCGACAGCTTGTTGATCGACCCTACGGGGTCGACAGCTTGTTGATCATGTCCTGCGTGATCAGGCAGATGCCCTTTTCCGATACGCGAAAACGCTTGGCGTCGAGCGCCGGATCCTCGCCGACCACCAGGCCCTCCGGGATGTTCACGCCATGGTCGATGACGACGCGCTTCAGGCGCGCGTTGCGGCCGACAGTCACGTCGGGCAGCATCACCACCTCCTCGAGCTTGGAGTAGGAATTGATGCGCGCGCCGGTGAAGATCAGGCTGCGGCGCAGCGAGGCGCCGGAGACGATGCAGTCGCCGGACACCAGCGAGGAGATCGCCTCGCCGCGGCGGCCATCCTCGTCATGCACGAACTTTGCCGGCGGCTTCAATTCGGCATAGGTCCAGATCGGCCAGTCGCGGTCGTAGAGATCGAGTTCCGGCGTGATGTCGGTGAGGTCGATATTGGCTTCCCAATAGGCATCGACGGTTCCGACGTCTCGCCAGTAGGGCTCGGACTCATGCGAGGAGCGCACACAGGATTTGGCGAAGCGGTGGGCGATCGCCTTACCGTGCTGGACGATATAGGGGATGATGTCCTTGCCGAAGTCGCGGCTGGAGCCGGGCTCGGCGGCGTCGCGGCGCAGCTGCTCCATCAGGAACTTGGTCTTGAAAACATAGATGCCCATCGAGGCGAGCGCGAATTCCGGCTTGTCCGGAATGCCCGGCGGGTCGGCAGGCTTTTCGACGAAGGCGATGATGTTGTCCTTGGCATCGACATGCATGACGCCGAAGCCGGTCGCCTCCAGGCGCGGCACCTCCAGGCAGCCGACGGTGACGTCGGCGCCGGCATCGACATGCTGGCGCAACATCAGCTCGTAGTCCATCTTGTAGATGTGGTCGCCGGCGAGGATGACCATGTATTCGGGGCCATAGGCCTCGATGATGTCGATGTTCTGGTAGACGGCGTCGGCAGTGCCTTCATACCACTGCGTTTCCGAGACGCGCTGCGACGCCGGCAGGATGTCGAAGCTCTCGTTTCGCTCTGGACGCAGGAAGTTCCAGCCGCGCTGCAGGTGGCGGATCAGCGAATGCGCCTTGTACTGGGTGGCGACGCCGAGGCGGCGGATGCCGGAATTGAGCGCATTGGACAGCGCGAAATCGATGATGCGCGTCTTGCCGCCGAAATAGACGGCGGGCTTGGCGCGCCGATCGGTCAGCTCCTTGAGGCGGCTGCCGCGGCCGCCGGCCAGCACATAGGCCATGGCGTCGCGCGCCAGCGGCTGGGTTCTTTTGATCTCTGCCATTTTGTTACCCTCCCAAACAAGCTGCCCGGACCGAAATCTTAGCAAGGTGAGATATCATCTGCTTCAGTCCGTGACGAATTCCAGCATGATCGTCGACAGCGGCGGCAGCAGCATCGTCGCCGATACGCCGCCCCCTTCTCCGCTCGCCTCGATCATGCCGCCATTGCCCATGCCGGAGCCGCCATAGTCGGCGGCGTCCGTATTGATGATTTCGCGCCACTTTCCCGCCTTCGGCAGCGGCACGCGATAGTTCTCGCGCGGCACCGGCGTGAAATTGGAAATGACGGCGACCGGGTTGCCGTCCGGCGCGCTGCGCAGCCAGGCGAAGACCGAATTGTCGCGGTCGTCGACGATCAGCCAGGAAAAGCCTTCCGGCTCGCAGTCGCGCGCATGCAGGGCCGGGCGCGAACGGTAGAGGTAGTTCAGATCGCGCACCGTCTGCCAGACGCCACGATGCGGCGCGAATTCGAGCAGGTTCCAGTCGAGCGCGCGCGCCTCGCTCCACTCGCGGCGCTGGGCGAATTCCTGGCCCATGAACAGGAGCTTCTTGCCGGGATAGCCCCACATGAAGGCGTAATAAGCGCGCAACGTCGCGAACTTCTGCCAGTCGTCGCCGGCCATCTTGTGGAGCAGCGTGCCTTTGCCGTGCACGACCTCATCATGCGAGAGCGGCAGCACGAAGTTTTCGGAGAAAGCGTAGATCAGGCCGAAGGTGATGTCGTTGTGGTGGTGCTTGCGGAAGATCGGTTCCTTGGAAAGGTACTCCAGCGTGTCATGCATGAAGCCCATGTTCCACTTGAAGCCGAAGCCGAGCCCGCCTTCATGCACGGGGCGCGACACTTTCGGCCATGAGGTCGATTCCTCGGCGATCGTCATCACGCCGGGGTGGTGGCCGTAGAGCTCCTTGTTCATCTTCTGCAGGAAGCTGACGGCCTGCAGGTTCTCGCGCCCGCCCTTCTCGTTCGGAATCCACTCGCCCGCCTTGCGCGAATAATCGAGGTAGAGCATCGAGGCGACCGCGTCGACGCGCAATCCGTCGACATGGTATTTCTCGGCCCAGAACAGCGCGTTGTTGACGAGGAACGACACCACCTCGCGGCGGCCGAAATTGTAGATCGCGGTGTTCCAATCGGGATGAAAACCCTGGCGCGGATCGGCATGCTCGTAGAGCGCGGTGCCGTCGAATTGCACCAGCCCGTGCTCGTCGACCGGGAAATGCGCCGGCACCCAGTCAAGAATGACGCCGATGCCGGCGCGATGCGCGCCGTCGACGAAGCGGGCGAAGCCGTCGGGGTCGCCGAAACGGGCCGTCGGCGCGTAAAGGCCGGTGGTCTGGTAACCCCAGGACGGATCGTAAGGATGCTCCGAGATCGGCAGGAACTCGATATGGGTGAAGCCGGTGTCGACCACGTATGGGATCAGCCGCGCGGCGAGCTCGTCCCAGGAGAGGAACGTTCCGTCGTCGCGGCGCTGCCAGGAGCCGGCATGGACCTCGTAGATCGAGATCGCCTCGCGCCGGGGATCGGCCTTGCGCCAGTAGCCGCGATGCGCCTCGTCGCCCCATTGATGCGCCATTGGCGGCGCCGTCACCGAGGCGGTCGCTGGGCGCAGTTCCGATTCGAAGGCGAACGGGTCGGCCTTGAGCGGCAGGCGCACGCCGTCCGGTCCGATGATCTCGAATTTGTAGGGCTGGCCGGCGGCGAGATCGGGGATGAACAGCTCCCAGATGCCGGTGTCCTTGCGGTCGCGCATGGTGTGGCGGCGGCCACCCCAGTCGTTGAAGGTCCCGACCACGGAGACGCGCCTGGCATTGGGCGCCCAGACGGCGAAATGCACGCCGGTGGCGCCCTCATGATCCATGATGTGGGCGCCGAGCTTATCGAAGAGCCTCAGATGCGAGCCCTCGGCCATGTAATAGTCGTCCATCGGTCCCAGAACCGGGCCGAAGGAATAGGGATCGGTCAGCCACCAGTCTCCGCCGGCATTCCTGGCGTGATAGCGCAGCGGCTGGCGCTTGCGGATCGAGACCTTGCCCTCGAAGAAGCCGGCATCGTCGCGGCGCGAGAGCTCGCCGGCCTCCTTGCCGGTCAGCGTATAGGCGGTGACGAATTCGGCGTTGGGCACGAAGCAGCGGGCGACGAAGCCCTTGCCGGCCTCCTGCACGCCCAGAACCGCGAAAGGATCGCCATGCGTTCCGGCGACAATCGCCGCGACATCGCCGGCTGGCGCCAGTCCGTCCGGCCCGCTTGTCGCAGCGGTCGCGCGCGGCTTCCTCATCAAGCGGTCGCCCTCCCCGGGCATCTTGTTCTGGAGCATGCCTTGGTGCGGCACGCGCCGTTCTTTGTCTTGGCGCATGTCGCGATCCCAAAACCGCTACGCACTTTGGGGCGGCATGCACTAACTTAGTCTTGGTGCATGCCGTGATTTGGGCGGCATGCACCGGGGCCACATTCCTGGTGGCTCATGCAATCATATCAGACGGGCACGTTCCAGATGTCTTTCGCGTATTGGCGGATCGTGCGGTCGGACGAGAACCAGCCGACGCGGGCGACGTTGCGGATTGCGCGCGCGTGCCAGTCGGGGCTGTTGCGCCAGACGGCGTCGACCTCGCGCTGAGAGGCGGCGTAGGAATCGAAGTCGGCCGCCACCATGAACCAGTCGCTCTGGTAGAGGCCGTTCATCAGCTCGCGATAGCGGCCGGGATCGTCGGGCGAGAAGACGCCGGAGGAAATGGCGGACACCGCCTGCGACAGCTCGGGCGAGCCCTCGATCACTTCGCGCGGATTGTAGCCATTGTTGCGCCGCTCGGCGACTTCGGCGGTGGTCAGGCCGAAGATGAAGACATTGTCGTCGCCGACATGTTCCTTGATCTCGACATTGGCGCCGTCGAGCGTGCCGATGGTCAGCGCGCCGTTCAGCGCGAACTTCATGTTGCCGGTGCCCGACGCCTCCATGCCGGCGGTCGAGATCTGCTCGGAGAGGTCGGCGGCCGGCATCATCACCTCGGCCAGGCTGACATTGTAGTTCGGCACGAACACGACTTTCAGCAGGCCGCGCACCGACGGATCGCCGTTGATGACCTTCGCGACGTCGTTGGCCAGTTTGATGATCAGCTTGGCGTTGTGGTAGCTCGGCGCCGCCTTGCCGCCGAAGAACTTCACGCGCGGCATCCAGTCCCGCTCGGGATGCGAGCGGATCTGGTCGTAGAGCGCGATCGCCTCAAGAATGTTGAGCAGCTGGCGCTTGTATTCGTGGATGCGCTTGACCTGGATGTCGAACAGCGCCGACGGGTCGAGCCTGATGCCGAGACGGTCGGCTACGAGCTTGGCGAGCCGCGCCTTGTTCTGGCGCTTCACGGCGGCGAATTTCTCGCGGAAGGCGGCATCGTCGGCCAAGGGATCGAGGCCCTTGATCGCTTCTATGTCATCCATGAAGCGGTCGCCGATCGCCTCGCGGGCAAGCGCGGTGAGGCCGGGATTGCACTGGATCAGCCAGCGGCGGGGCGTGATGCCGTTGGTCTTGTTGTTGATGCGGTCGGGATAGAGCTTGTGGAGATCGGCGAACACCGTCTCCTTCATCAGCTCGGTGTGCAGCGCCGAGACGCCGTTGATCGAATGCGAGCCGACAAAGGCCAGATTGCCCATGCGCACGCGGCGGTCGCCATTTTCCTGGATCAGCGAGATGCGTGCGATCTGGTCGCCCGAGAATTTTCCGGTGGCCCGGGCCTCCAGCAGCACCTGCGCATTGATGGCGTAGACGATCTGCATGTGGCGCGGCAAAAGCCGCTCGAACAGCGGCACCGGCCAGCTTTCCAGCGCCTCGGGCAGCAGCGTGTGGTTGGTGTAGCCGAAGGTGCGCTTGGTGATGTCCCAGGCGAGATCGAAATCCATGCCATGGACGTCCATCAAGAGCCGCATCAGCTCCGGCACCGCCACCGCGGGATGCGTGTCGTTGAGATGGATCGCCGCCTTGTCGGGCAAAGACTTCAAGTCGCCATACTGGCTGAGGTGGCGCTGGACGATGTCCTGCAGCGAGGCGGTCGAGAAGAAATATTCCTGCCTGAGCCTAAGCTCCTGGCCGGCCACGTGGGAATCGGCCGGATAAAGCACACGCGACAGCGCGTCGGCCTTGTTGCTTTCGGCCAGCGCGCCGATGTGGTCGCCGGCGTTGAACTTGTCGAGCAGGATCGGGTCGATCGGCATGCCGGACCAGAGCCTCAGCGTGTTGACGCGCCTGGCGCGCCAGCCGGCCACCGGCGTGTCATAGGCGACGGCCAGCACATGCTCGGTCGGCTTCCAGACGTGGCGCTCCAGCCGGCCGTCCTTCGAAGTGATCGATTCCACCGAGCCGCCGAAGCCGACCTCGAAGGAGCGCTCGCGCCGCTCGAACTCCCACGGGTTGCCGTGGTCGAGCCATGTCTCCGGCAGCTCGACCTGCCAGCCGCCCTGGATTTCCTGGCGGAACATGCCGTTGGCGTAGCGGATCCCGTAGCCATGGGCGGGGATGTCGACGGTCGCCATGCTTTCCATGAAGCAGGCGGCGAGACGGCCGAGGCCGCCATTGCCGAGCGCTGCGTCCGGCTCGAGGCCGGCGATCAGGTCGAGGTCGACGCCGAGCGAGGACAGCGCCTCGCGCATATTCTCCATCAGACCGAGATTGGAGAAGGCGTCGCGCATCAGGCGGCCGATCAGGAATTCGAGCGAGAGATAATAGACCCGCTTTTCCTGCTGGTCGTAGGCTTCCTTGGTCGCCTGGATCCAGTGGTCGACGATGCGGTCGCGCACCACCTTGATCGAGGCGGTCAGCCAGTCATAGGGCGTGGCGACGGTGGTGTCCTTGCCGACCCGGTATTTGAGCGACATCAGGACTTCTTCGGCAAGCGTCTTGGGATCGGGATGGTCGAGGACAGGGGCTTCGATCGTCATGGCGGATGTCATTTCGCCTCTCGTTCAGTTGGCCTGATCATAGCGGCTTTCGCCGTTTCTCCCAGCCCATCCTATCGCATTGCAGCATGCGTTCAATCGATTTAGTGATCGAGCCAGCAGCCTGCCTGCTGCAATTGACCTATCCTGGAGATCAAGCCGCCAGCGCATCCTCCGGCGGCTTCTTGGCGCCGGTCATGAGCGCGACGGCATCCGACATCGAAATCTGCTTGGGATCGACGACGCAGAGCCGACGCCCGAGCCGGTGGATGTGGATGCGGTCGGCCACCTCGAAGACATGCGGCATGTTGTGCGAGATCAGCACGATCGGCAGGCCGCGCTTCTTGACGTCGAGGATCAGCTCCAGCACGCGGCGGCTTTCCTTGACGCCGAGCGCCGCGGTCGGCTCGTCCATGATCACCACTTTCGAGCCGAAGGCGGCGGCACGCGCCACCGCAACGCCCTGGCGCTGGCCGCCGGAAAGCGTCTCCACCGCTTGGCTGATGTTCTGGATGGTCATCAGGCCGAGCTCGGTGAGCTTGTCGCGGGCGCGCTTTTCCATCGCCGGACGATCGAGCATCCGGAACCAGCTGCCGAGCGGGCCCGGCTTTCGGATCTCGCGGCCAAGGAACATGTTGTCGGCGATAGACAGCGCCGGCGACAGAGCGAGGTTCTGATAGACCGTCTCGATGCCGGCCTCGCGCGCCTCGATGGGCGAGCGGAACAGCACCTGCTTGCCGTCGAGCTCGATCGTCCCCTCGTCGGGGATCACCGCGCCCGAGATCGCCTTGATCAGCGTCGACTTGCCGGCGCCGTTGTCGCCGATCACGGCCAGGATCTCGCCCGGATAGAGATCGAAGTCGCAGCTGTTGAGCGCCGTCACGCGGCCGTAGCGCTTGGTGAGACCGCGCGCGGTAAGAACAGGCACTTGGCTCATGATTACACCGAAACCTTTCTGATCCACTGGTCGACCGCGACGGCGCCGATGATCAGCACGCCGGTGAGCAGCACTTTCCATTGCGGGTCGGCGCCCAGCATGTTGAGACCCATCGAGACGACGCCGACGATCATGGCGCCGAACAGCGTGCCGAGGATCGAGCCGCGGCCGCCAAAGAGCGAGATGCCGCCGATCACCGTGGCGGTGATGGCCTGCAGATTGTAGTCGGTGACGGCTGCGGACGGCGAGATCGAGCCATTGCGGCCGATCGAGACCCAGGCGGCGAAGGCGGCGATCAGGCCTGCAAGTGTGTAGACGGCCATCAGCACCTTCTTGGTCTGGATGCCGGAAAGCTTGGCCGCCTCGGGGTCGTCGCCGACGGCATAGACATGGCGCCCCCAGGCGGTGTGGTTCAGCACATACCAGAGCAGCATCACCAGCAGCACCATGGCGATGACGCCGGCCGTCAGCACGGCCGAACCGACCCTGAAACTCAGGGCGAAGAAGTGCAGCAGCGGCGCCTGGGCGTCGACGTCGGCGTCGCGGATCGTCTCATTGGCCGAATAGATGAAATTCGTCGCCATGACGATGTTCCAGGTGCCGAGCGTGACGATGAAGGGCGGCAGCTTCATGTAGGCGACGAGCAGGCCGTTGAGCAGGCCGCAGGCCGCGCCGGCGGCAAGCCCGAGCAGCACGGCCAGGATGGTCGGCATGCCGTAGGTGATGGCGCAATTTCCCATGATCACGGCCGAGATCACCATGATCACGCCGATCGAAAGGTCGATGCCGGCGGTCAGGATGACCAACGTCTGGGCGGCGCCCAGGATGCCGACGATGGCGATCTGCTGCAGGATCAGCGTCAACGTGTAGGACGAAAAGAAGCGGCCGCCGATGGCGACACCGAAGATGATGATCGACAGCACCAGCACGATCAGCGGCACCGCCGCCGGCGTGGAATGCAGGAAATGCTGGGCGCGCTTCACAAACGATTTGCCGTGCTCCT
Source organism: Mesorhizobium sp. M2A.F.Ca.ET.067.02.1.1 (assembly GCF_004023285.1). NCBI lineage: Bacteria > Pseudomonadati > Pseudomonadota > Alphaproteobacteria > Hyphomicrobiales > Phyllobacteriaceae > Mesorhizobium > Mesorhizobium sp. M2A.F.Ca.ET.067.02.1.1. Next base: position 1,134 of record NZ_RZSB01000160.1, on the reverse strand, counting down.
CGAAGGCGGCGACGTTGGTATCGCTGCCCGAGAGAACCTTCTCGAATTCCTGGATTTGGGACATATCTCCTCCCGTCTCACGGAACTTCGTCATGGCTCCGTGCCGCGTTTACGCATTCCGGTCTGTCGCCGGGCTTATCAGCGCTTACGAAAATGCATCGTCCACCCGATGCGGCCGGGGATCAAGTCCCCAGCCGCGAGGTTTGTGCGCTCAGGCGGGCATCAGCCCCAGCACTTGGCGAGGCCTTCCTTGGTGTCGATGGACTTCACGCCGTTGGCCGGCTTGTCGGTCACGAGGTTGACGCCGGTGTCGAAGAAGTTCTTGCCTTCGGTCGGCTTCGGCTTGGTGCCGTCCTTGGCGTAATTGGCGATGGCCTCGATGCCGAGCGCGGCCATCTGCAGCGGATATTGCTGCGAGGTGGCGCCGATCACGCCTTCGGTGACCGACTTCACGCCTGGGCAACCGCCGTCGACCGAGACGATCAGCACCTGCTTTTCGAGACCGACGGCCTTGAGCGCCTGATAGGCACCGACGGCGGCGGGCTCGTTGATGGTGTGGATGACGTTGATGGTGTTGTCCTTCTGAAGAAGGTTCTCCATCGCCTTGCGGCCGCCTTCCTCGTTGCCGTTGGTGACGTCATGGCCGACGATGCGCGGATCGTCCTCGTCGCCGATCTTGTTGGCATCCTTCACGTCGATGCCGTAGCCCATCATGAAGCCCTGGTCGCGCAGAACGTCGACGGTCGGCTGCGAGGGGGTGAGGTCGAGGAAGCCGATCTTGGCGTCCTTGGCCTTGTCGCCAAGCGTGGCGGCGGCCCAGGCGCCGATCAGCTTGCCGGCTTCGAGGTTGTCGGTGGCGAAGGTGGCGTCGGCGGCATCGATCGGATCGAGCGGCGTGTCGAGCGCGATGACCAGCAGGCCGGCGTCACGCGCCTTCTTCACCGTCGGCACGATGCCCTTGGTGTCGGACGCGGTAATCAGGATACCCTTCGCGCCGTCAGCGATGCAGCTTTCGATCGCCGCCACCTGGCTTTCGCTGTCGCCGTCGATCTTGCCGGCATAGGTCTTGAGGTCGACGCCAAGCTCCTTGGCCTTGGCGGTCGCGCCCTCCTTCATCTTGACGAAGAAGGGGTT
>NZ_RZSB01000015.1:0-28819 GCF_004023285.1 Mesorhizobium sp. M2A.F.Ca.ET.067.02.1.1 | reverse complement strand
GCCGCCGGCCAGTCCGCCCGCCGAAAGCCCGGTGACGATCAGCCCGGCCCAGGTCGGGTCGAAGCCATCGGCGCCGAGCCGCACCGGGATGTAGGCGAACATCAGCCCATTGCCGATCGCGATCAGCGCCATCGACACGATGACGCTGGCAATCGCGATCAGCGGCGCCGGTTGTTCGGCGCGGACGGCGTCGGTCGTGGTGGGGGTTTTCTCCAGCATCGCTTGTCAGCATCGCTTACCGGAGAGCTAAGGGCCGCCGCAAAAGCGACATCGCACGCCTCCCTCCCCCCTTGTGGGGGAAGGTGGATTGCCGCGAAGCGGCAAGACGGATGAGGGTGTTCCAGCGCAGCGATACGCCGGCGTTTATGGCTTTGGACGGGCGCGTTGGCCAAGCTGGAGCACCCCTCATCCGTCTCGGCGCTACGCGCCGATCCACCTTCTCCCACAAGGGGAGAAGGAGGGCGCTCAGCCCTTCGCGGCCTTGCGGATCGCCGTGGAGGACAGCGACGAGCGCGGCCCGTGGATGAAGGTCCAGGCCGGCGCCTGCATGCGGGCAAGCAGCGGCGCGTCGCCCTCGTCGATGCGGGCATAGTCGAAGGTCTTGGCGACGACCGACGACAGGAAGGAGAGCGTCGCGCCCGGGCGATCGATGACCGCGATCGGGAAGGTCAGCACGATCTCGCGCCAGCGCTGCCAGCGGTGGAAATCCCGCAACGAGTCCGCGCCCATGATCCAGACGAAATCGACACCCGGATTGCGCGCCTTGACCAGAGCCAGCGTGTCGGCGGTATAGCGCACATGCTGCGCTGCCTCGAAGGCGGTGACCTTCATCCTGGGATTCCTGGCGATTTTTTCGGAGAGCTCGATGCGCTCGGCGAGCGGCGCGAGTTCCCGCGCGCTTTTCAGCGGATTGCCAGGCGTCACCATCCACCACAGCTGGTCGAGCGCCAGCCTTCTCAGCGCGATCTCGGCGACCAGCGCATGGCCGGCATGCGGCGGATTGAACGATCCGCCGAACAGCCCGACCGTCAGGCCCCTGGCGGCGTGCGGCATGCGAAAGTAACGGGCCGGGACAGTCTGCTCGGCTTGCGAAAGCATTCGCCTTGGCCTCCCTCAGGCCTGCCGGGCGAAAAAGGTCAAGGCCTCACCTGTCCCGATCCGCGCACGCGGTATTTGAACGAGGTCAGCTGCTCGACGCCGACCGGCCCGCGCGCATGCATCTTGCCGGTGGCGATACCGATCTCGGCGCCCATGCCGAACTCGCCGCCATCGGCGAACTGTGTCGAGGCATTGTGCAGGAGGATCGCCGAGTCGATCTCGTTGAAGAATTTTTCCACCGCCTGCGCGTCCTCGGCAATGATCGCCTCGGTATGGTGCGAGGAGAAGGTCTCGATATGCTCGATGGCCTCGCCGACGCCGTCGACCAGCTTCACCGCGATGATGGCGTCGAGATATTCCGTCACCCAGTCGGCATCGGTCGCCGGACTGGCGCCGGCGAAGGCTTTCATCACCTCGGTATCGGCATGGATCTCGCAGCCGGCGGCCCGCAGCGCTTCGAGGATGGGCACCAGATGCTTGGAGGCCACAGCGCGGTCGACCAGAAGCGTCTCGGCCGCGCCGCAGACGCCGGTGCGCCGCATCTTGGCGTTGACGGCGATCTTCACTGCCATGTCGAGATCGGCCGAGCGGTCGATATAGAGGTGGCAGATGCCTTCGAGATGCGCGAAGACCGGCACCCGCGCCTCGGTCTGCACGCGCCCGACCAGGCTCTTGCCGCCGCGCGGGATGATGACGTCGAGATTGCCGCTCAAGCCCTTCAGCATCTCGCCGACGGCGGCACGGTCGGTGGTCGGCACCAGCTGGATGGCATCCTGCGGCAGGCCGGCCGCCTTCAGCCCCTCGACCATGCAGGCATGGATAGCTGACGACGAATTGAGCGAATCCGAGCCGCCGCGCAGGATCACCGGATTGCCGGCCTTGAGGCAAAGCGCGCCGGCATCCGCCGTCACATTCGGCCGGCTCTCATAGATGACGCCGATAACGCCGAGCGGCGTGCGCACGCGCTCGATATGCAGCCCGTTCGGCCGGTCCCATTCAGCGATGACCTCGCCGACAGGATCCTTGAGCGCGGCAATCTCGCGAATGCCGTCGGCCATCGCCTTGATGCGCGAGGGGGTAAGCTTCAGCCGGTCCATGAAGGAGCCGGACAGCCCCGCCTCCTCGCCATTCGACATGTCGATGGCGTTGGCGTCGAGGATCGCCCGCTCGTTGCGCAGGATGGCATCAGCCATGGCGGCGAGCGCGGCATTCTTGGCCTTGGTGGAGGCGATAGCCAACGGTCGGGCGGCGGCGCGGGCGCGACGGCCGATATCGGCCATCAGCACAATCGTGTCTTCGCCGGATTTTTCATGCAGCTTCAGCATGGTCATCCTCCGCCTCGTCGTCAGTCAATACTTAGTCGTCGGCCAATACGTGGTCGCCGGCGACGCTTACCACAAGGTCGTCGCGATGGATCATCGCCGAACGCGCCTCGTAGCCGAGCACGTTTTCGATCTCGGCCGTCTTCAGACCCGCGATCCTTACGGCATCGGCGGCGTCATACGCAACCAGCCCGCGCGCGATCTCGCGACCCTCCGGCGACAGGATCGCCACCGTGTCGCCGCGCGAGAAATTGCCGCTGACCAGTTTCACGCCGGCCGGCAGCAGCGACTTGCCGGACTTCAGCGCGCCGATGGCGCCGGTATCGACGGTGAGCCGGCCGGCCGGCTCGAGCTGCCCGGCGATCCAGCTCTTGTAGCCCTTCACCGGATTGGCGCTCGGCTTGAAGAAGGTCGCGCGCTCGCCGCGCTCGATCGCCATCAGCGGCGAGAGCCTGGTGCCCGAGGTGATGATCATCGCCGTGCCGGCGGCATTGGCGATCTTGCCGGCGTCGAGTTTTGTCCGCATGCCGCCGCGCGATAATTCGGACGCGGCAGCGCCCGCCATCGCCTCGATGTCGGGCGTGATGCGATCGACCACCGGAATGAATTTGGCCCTGGGGTCCTTGGCCGGCGGCGCCGTGTAGAGCCCGTCAATGTCGGAGAGCAGCACCAAAAGGTCTGCGCCCATCATGGTCGCAACGCGAGCCGCCAGCCGGTCATTGTCGCCATAGCGGATTTCCGAGGTCGCAACCGTGTCGTTCTCGTTGATGACCGGCACCGCCTTCATCTTGAGCAGCGTCGAGATCGTCGCGCGCGCGTTTAGATAGCGGCGGCGCTCCTCGGTGTCGCCAAGCGTCAGGAGGATCTGGCCGGATTTCAGCCCATCCTTGCCGAGCGCGTCCGACCAGGCGCCGGCAAGCGCGATTTGGCCGACGGCGGCGGCGGCCTGGCTCTCCTCGAGCTTCAGCGCGCGCTTGCCTAGGCCGAGAAGGGTGCGCCCCAGCGCGATCGCACCTGAAGAAACGACCAGCACTTCCGCGCCGGCCTCGGCAAGCACAGCGATGTCGCCGGCAAGCGAGGTCAGCCAGTCGCGCTTCAAGCCCGTCGCTCGGTCGACGAGCAGCGCCGAGCCGATCTTCACCGTGATGCGTTTGTAGGATTTGAGCGACTTCATCGTTATGGCTGCCAGCGCGTCTCGACGGGAGCCGGCACGGCGTCGCGAGATTCGGCAACCACCGCCATCAGCGCCCGCAAAACCGCCTCGACGCCTTCGCCGGTGACGGCCGACAGAAGCAGCGGCGCGCGGCCGGCGGCGCGCTTCAGCGAGGCCGCCTTCTTCTTGCGAGCCTCCGCTTCGAGAATATCGACCTGGGAAAGCGCAACGATCTCGACCTTGTCGGTCAACCCATGGCCATAGGCCTCGATCTCGGCGCGCACCGTCTTGTAGGCCTTGCCGGGATTTTCCTCCTGCGCCGACACCAGGTGCAGCAGCACGCGCGTGCGCTCGACATGGCCGAGGAAGCGGTCGCCGATGCCGACGCCCTCATGCGCGCCCTCGATCAGGCCTGGAATGTCGGCCAGCACGAATTCGCGGCCGTCGATGCGGGCGACGCCAAGGCCGGGATAGAGCGTGGTGAACGGATAGTCGGCGATCTTCGGCTTGGCCGCGGTGACGGCGGCCAGGAAAGTCGACTTGCCGGCATTGGGCAGCCCGACCAGGCCGGCATCGGCGATCAGCTTGAGTCTGAGCCAGATGCTGAGCTCCTCGCCAGGCAGGCCGGGATTGGCGCGGCGCGGCGCCTGGTTGGTCGAAGTCTTGAAATGCTGGTTGCCGAAGCCGCCATTGCCGCCCTTGGCCAGCAGGAAGCGCTGGCCGACCACGGTCAGGTCGCAGATCAGCGTCTCATTGTCCTCGGCGAAGATCTGGGTGCCGGCCGGCACTTTCAGCGTGATGTCGGCGCCCTTGGCGCCGGTCATGTTGCGGCCCATGCCGTGCATGCCGGTCTTGGCCTTGAAATGCTGCTGGTAGCGATAGTCGATCAGCGTGTTCAGCCCGTCGACCGCTTCCGCCCAGACATCGCCCCCGCGGCCGCCATCGCCGCCGTCCGGACCGCCGAACTCGATGAATTTCTCGCGCCGGAACGACACCGATCCGGCGCCGCCGTCGCCGGAACGTATGTGAACCTTGGCCTGGTCGAGGAATTTCATCGGATTTTCAAGTTTCTGCTGATGTCCATGAGCGATTGCTCTAAGGCATGCCTTAAACCAAGGCGGAGCTAAGGGCGAGGCCCGTTTTGCGACTAAAGCGCCTGATGCCCTTTAGCCGGGGACGCGATAGCACTGTTGCGGGGACGTGATTGGAGGGGCGCGGAAATGAAGATCGTCACCTACAACATCCAGTACGGCATCGGCCTCGACGGTAGATACGATGTCGGGCGCATCGCCGACGCGGTGCGCGGCGCCGATGTCATCGCGCTGCAGGAAGTGACCCGCAACAACCCGCGCAACGGCGACCGCGACATGGTGGCCGAGATCAGCGAGGCGCTGCCCGATTATTTTGCCGCCTATGGCAGCAATTTCGAGGTCAATGTCGGCTCGCGCGTGGACGCCGGCCGCGCCGTCACCCGGACCTTCCAACTCGGCAACATGGTGCTGTCGAAGACGCCCATTCATCTGTCGCGCAATCTCCTTCTGCCGCGCAGCCGCAGCCTCGAGACCATGAACTTCCAGCGTGGCGCATTGGAAGCGCTGATCGAGACGCCGCTTGGCTTCATCCGCTTCTATTCCACCCATCTCGACCACCGCAGCCCGGTCGAGCGCCAGGGCCAGATCCGTTTCCTGCGCCAGCGCCTCCTGAACTATGCGCTGGAAGGCGGCGGCCTGTCGGGCATCCCCGAGATCGGCCTGCCGGACCTGCCCTACCCGGAAGCCTTCATCGTCATGGGCGACTTCAACATGCTGCCGGGCTCGCCCGAATATGTCGAGCTTGCCGGCCGGCCGGATCATGAGTTCGGCATGCCGCTGACCGCCGATCTCGCCGTCGACGTCGCCCAGCGTCTGGCGGTCGCCGACCTCATCACCTGGGTCGATCCTGAGCGGCCCGACGACAAGAGCCGCCACAAATGCATCGACTACATCTTTACCAGCGCCTCGCTCGCCAGATCGCTGCAGCGCCTGTGGTCCGACCGGGACGCCGTCGGCTCCGACCACCTCCCGCTCTGGGCCGAACTGGGCTGAGTCGCGGGACTCCCCCTCATCCGGCCGCTACGCGGCCACCTTCTCCCCGAGGGGAGAAGAGGTTGGCGCCGGCGCTTACCTGCTCCTCTCCCCCTTGGAGACCGGTCGGATTGACCCGAATTGCCCTTCGCAATTCGGTTGGCAATCCGGTGAGGCGCGCCGCTCAACCTTCCGAAGCACCCATCAATAATGGATCCAGTTGCGAAGACTGTTCCACGTCTTGCGATCCAAGCGGTAACGCTCGACCGGCACCTGGCCGGCGACGATTGAGTTCAGCATGCCCTGGCCAGCATACTGGAAGCCGCATTTGTGGATCACCCGCCGCGAGGCCGGATTGATCACCCGGGTCGAGGCATGCAGCACCTGAATAGAGGTCCGCTGGAAGGCGAGGTCGACCAGTGCATGCGCGGCTTCGGTGGCGTAGCCGCGCTTCCAATAGGGCTCGCCGATCCAGTAGCCGAGCTCCAGGCCGCGGTCGGTCGTGTTCAGGCCGGCGCAGCCGACGAAAGTGTCGCTCTCCCTGAGCGTCAGCGCATAGACGATGCCGGCGCGCCGCGACGCCGCCATGGCAAGGAAGGTGCGGCCCTCGGCCTCGCCATAGGGGTGCGGCATGCGGGCCAGCATTTCGGCGACATGTCGGTTGTCGGCTAGCGTGACGAGTTGCTCGAGATCGCTCTCGCGCGGGGCGCGCATGACCAGCCGCTCTGTGGCCAGCGCCGGGCAATCGATCGCATAACTTTCGTCTTCGGTGTCTTCCGCTTCGGCAACCATTTTAGTCCTCCAGGGCAAGAAAAAATGAAAAAGGAGAGAGGGCGAGCCCATCTCTCCTGATCCTTTTCCTGGCCTAGCCGGACACCGGTTCCCGAGATGGGCGCCGGTGTTATGGTGCGGAACCGGCTACTCCGCTGCTTTGGTAATCGGGTTCACCGATACGTAGGTTCGGCCGTTGGCTTTCTTGTTGAAGGTGACTGCGCCGGCTTCGAGCGCAAAAAGGGTGTGGTCCGTGCCCATGCCAACATTGGTGCCCGGATGCCATTGCGTGCCGCGCTGACGAATGATGATGTTGCCGGCGACGACGGCTTCGCCGCCGAACTTCTTCACGCCCAGACGCTTGGAGTGCGAATCGCGACCATTGCGCGACGAACCGCCAGCTTTCTTGTGTGCCATTTGACTAACTCCGATGCGCCCTGAGGCGCTTGAATGGTCTTATGAACGCGTTCGCGTTCCGTTTCAAGTCCGTACCGGCGACGATCGTCGCCGGAAAAATTACTTCTTCGCCAGTTCCTTGGCCTGCTCGCGCCAGTCCTTGATCTGGTCGGCGCTGAACGGCATGTGCTCGTCGATCTTGGCGACATCCTTGTCGGTGAGCTTGGCGAGCTGCGCGAAGGTGATGATGCCCTGTTCGGCGAGGTCCTTCGCCGCCACCGGGCCGATGCCCTTGATCACGGTCAGGTCGTCCGGCTCGCCCTTCGGCGCCTTGAACAGCGGCGCGGCCTTGGCCTCTTCGCCGGCAGCGGCCTCGGCCTTGGTTTCCTTCTTGGCCTTCGGCTCCTTCACAGCCACCTCGGCCTTCGCCTCGGCGGCGACTTCAGCCTTCGCCTCTGCCTTGGCTTCCGGCTTCGCGGCAGCCTTCTTCGACGGCTTGGCGCCACCCAGCAGGATCTCGGCGATCCGGACGGTGGTCAGCAGCTGGCGATGGCCGATCTTGCGGCGCGAATTCTGGCGGCGGCGCTTCTTGAAAGCGATGACGGTGCGGTTCTTGCCCTGCTCGACGACTTCCGCCGTGACCATGGCGCCATCGACGAACGGCGCGCCGAAGGTGACATTCTCGCCCTCGCCATGCGCGAGCACATTGCCGATCTCGACGATATCGCCGACCTTGGCTTCGAGTTTCTCGATCTTCAGGAGATCGTTGGCGGCGACGCGATACTGCTTGCCGCCCGTTTTGATGACTGCGAACATTTTTTGCCTTTCGCTGTTCGGTCGGCCTCGATGAACCGCCTCTGGCGGTTCGGCCGTCTTTTTGTCAGTCTGCGGGTTCAAAAAACAAGCGGCGCGGAAGAGCCTCCACGCCGAATGCGGGCTGTCCCTAACCGAAGGTTGCGATGGAGTCAAGGCAAACAGGCCTGCCCCGGACGACACGCCGAGCAAAGGAGGCGGGTGTGCCGTCGCCTCTGCTTTTCGCGGAAGCTGGAATTCGCTCGAATAGGGCCTTGTAACTCCAGCAGTCAGCCGTTATCTAGTGCGCCGCGCCGGCAACGGCCGACCATGACCTCGCGGAGAGGTGGCAGAGTGGTCGAATGCACCGCACTCGAAATGCGGCATACTCGCAAGGGTATCGGGGGTTCGAATCCCTCCCTCTCCGCCATTTAGCTTCCATAATAATCGTTTCCTTTCAAAAGCTTCCTTGTTGCGCTTGACCAGCGCGAAGCGAAACTTATCTTAGACTGTGTAACAAACTGTGTAACATTAGAGAAAGATAATGCGACGTTCCGCAGCGCCAAAGCCGCATAAACGTGAAGGCATCTGGTATCTCGTCCGCAGGGTGCCGAAGGAATTCGCGGCGTTTGATCGCCGCTGCCTAGTACGCATTTCCACGGGCGTCGCCGTGGCTGACGATCCCCGCGGTGTACGGGCGCGAGATGCAGTGCAAAGCCTCGGCGCGGGGCTGGAGGCGTAGTGGCGTAGACTGCGGGAAGGCCAATCCGCCGAGGCGGGGCTGCGTTTCGAAGCCGCGAGGAAGCGCGCGCGGTCATTTGGATTGGCCTATCGCTCTAACGAGGAACTAGCAGCGGGGCCGCTCGACGAACTCATGGCCCGTATCAAGCTGCTCCTCGACAAAAAATCGATCGAGGACGCGCAGGACGTCTCGGCCGTCATGGGTGGGGAGAAGCGGCCAGCGGTCCGCCTGAGCGGTCTTATCAAGGAATTCGAGACGATCGAGCAACAGAACTTGCTGACCATGTCGCCTAACCAAATCAAGAAATGGCGTAACCCCAAAAAGCGCGCAGTTGCCAATCTGGTTGGAGTCATTGGCGACAAGGAGATCGCAAGCCTCACTCGGGACGACGCAATCGCGTTCCGCGAGTGGTGGCAAAAGCGGATCGTTGAGGATGGACTTGATATCGGTACGGCCAACAAGGACATCGGCCATGTTTCGAAAATGCTGCGCGTCGTCGATCTGACTCACCAGCTCAAGCTGGAGCCGGTTTTTCGAAACCTGCGTCTTTCCGGCGCCGTCCCCGGGCAACGCGCTGCGTTCACAGCGGAGTTCATTCAGGAGAAGATACTCGCTGAAGGCGCGCTCGACGGACTCAATGACGAAGCCCGCCATCTAATCTATGTGATTGCCGATACCGGACTCAGGCTTTCTGAAGCGGCAAACCTCACCACCGAAACAATCCACCTCGATCAAGAAATCCCGCATGTGCGGGTGCGCCCCAATGGCCGTCGCTTGAAGACCGGTCATTCAGCCCGTGACATTCCCTTGGTTGGCGGCGCACTTGCAGCCATCAAGCTCCATCCGGACGGCTTTCCTCGTTATCGCGACAAGGCCGCGTCACTTTCAGCGCTCGTCAACAAGGTGCTCGCCAGCAAGGAACTTCTGCCGACTTCCGAGCATAGTCTTTATAGCCTGCGACACACTTTCGAGGACCGGCTGACGGCAGTTGAGGCGCCGGAGAAGGTAATTGCTTCTCTGATGGGCCACAAATGGATCCGGCCCAAATACGGCGCGGGACCTTCGTTAGCGCAAAAGCGCGAGTGGCTTCAAAAAATCGCTTTTACCCCGCCCGGGCGAATGTGATTGCGGCGCCATCCAGGCCTTGAGAACCAACCTCACGGCTCCAGCTGTCCGAGCCATTTAGGTTGAGCGTGGCCAGCACGCGCTGCGCTCGCTCGCGATTTCCGAGCTTCCGCCGCATTTGTTCGACCTCGTATTCCAGCCTTTCGAAGGTCGGTATATAGGCATCTCCATGCCGGATGACCAAGTAGGCGGCAACAGCTAGACAGCATTCTAGCTCCGTGGCCGATGGATCGGAAAAAGGGGCGACGCCATACCAAGACGAGCAACGCCTCTCGAGGGCTTCCGAACTAGGCAAACGGCCAGCATGTGGCATGGGATACAAACCTATGCCTGATCGACGAACCTAAAGTGCTCACGAAGCTTGACCGGTACGCGGGCCATCGGAGGGTTCTGCCTAAAACCGCCAAAAATTTTGAAACACCCATTCATCCGGCTCGAATTCAAAGGGATCGGCGATTTTTGGGTTATGGCTTGCAAGCATAGTTCAGCCCAGACAAGAACGCCTGATATCTTGTCGTTCACTGTCACCCTGCCAAATATGGTGCCGGTGACAACGGCAGTTTGGCGAGCAGAAGAATTCCCGAGACTGAGACGTTCTACGGCTTGGCCCATGTTCGCGCTCCTCCTCGATTGGAGACAGGATGGGCCATATGGAAGCGAATAAAAGGAGGTTGGTGACGAGTCTCGGTAGTGGAGTAGAAACGGGTGGAAAAGCTTGCGCTATTCGCCGTCGGCGCCGCTAAGCGCATTTGAGAGAAGGGGCAACGATCGCCAAGAGATGACGTCCGATCGCAAGCCGGCTAGAAATGCGACAGTGACGCGCCTTTTTTGGCACGACCTTAGCACCCGATCGGGCCTCAGCTGGTCGTCGTTGCGCAGCCGATCGGGTGCGATTTTTATAAAGCTCTCTTGGCTTTAGCTTTGAGAGCCCGTCATCGAGACAAATGCAAGGGAACGGTCCCGCCCCCTGGGGACATTCGACATGCCGTGGCAGCTTCCTATGGTGAGCCAGCGCATTCCGATACACGTTTTCCGCGCTCTACCGTTGCTCCAGCACCTGTGCTGAGGCTGAGCGCTTGATCAGGACCCGACCGCTGCTGTTGCGGGATGGTGACTGGGTTGAGGTCGCGAAAACCTTGACCGCGGGTACGTTGTTCATCCAGATGAGCGCTGAGCCGAGAAGCAGCCAAGAACGCTTCCCGTAATCGAATCCTACGGGAACCGCGAAACCAGCGTCCAAGGGACGCAATTCTCCGACGTCGTTCACTCAAGCTCATCTCGCAACTTGAACGCTTGTATGAAGCCGCTGCATGTGCGCCGGTGGACCGGATTGCTGCTATCCAAACCACGTGCTCAGTTTCGCCCCCGTAATAACTCTACCGTCCGAAACGGCTTTCGCGCGTCAGGTCCACCCCACATGAAAGTTCCGCGAGCAGCACGGACGGAGAGGCCGGTCACAACTCCTTCGCGTGCTCTTTTACTACCGAATCAAGTGCCAAATGGAGAGGCACTGCCTTAGAGAACAGGAAGCCCTGCGCGGTTCTGCAGCCAAGCTTGTACAGAGTTTGCCGATCTGCCTCTGTTTCAACGCCCTCGGCCATGACCTCGATCCCGAGCGTCCTACCAAGGTCAATCACCGCTTTGACAAGCAGCCGATTCTCCCGGGACTTGGCTAAGCCGCGAATGAAGCCCTGATCTATTTTCACTTTCCTGATCCGACTGTCCTTGAGCGATGCCAACGTCGAAAAACCGGTGCCGAAGTCCTCGAGCGCGATAGAAATGCCAGCATGTGAAAGCTGGCCGAGCTTTTCATCCACTCTGTCCGGATCCACTGGGGCTTCTTCGGTAATCTCGATGTCGAACATCGTTGCAGGGAGGTCTTTTGCCGCCAGACCATTAAGAATCATCTCGTCAATATCGCCAGCTTCCAACTCGCGCGGTGAAACATTCATCGCCACACGAACATCACGACGGTCAGCTTTGACCAAGCCCTCGATAAGAGCGCAACAGTCGGCGAATACCGTTTGAGTTAGCAGCTGAAGCATTCCAGTTTCGCGTGCCGCTGTCATGATCTCGGGCGGAGAAATGGGACCGTGAAGCGGGTGAGACCATCTTAGCAAGGCTTCAAAACCGACGACGCTTCAGTTTCGAGTCTTACGATTGGCTGAAACCAAGCGACCAAGCTTCTCATCGTTATCGCCGAATGAAGATCGCGTTCGATTGACTGGCGGCGTTGCAGTTCCCGGGCTAGCTCGGCACCGAACAGACAAAATTCATTCCTGCCGCGGCGCTTAGCTGTGTAAAGGGCGATGTCGGCCCGCAACAACATTTCCGTCAGTCCGGGGTTTTCAGCCAAGTAGATTCCTATAGACGCTCCAATGCGGACGGATGCGATCCCAGGATAGGGGCGAGCAAGCTTGGCTATGAGATTGGACGCGAGATTGGTGGGAGAAGGAGAATTCTTTCGCGAAGAAAAAACCAGCACGAATTCATCCCCACCGATGCGGGCGAGCGTTGAGCCCTCCGGTGCTTCTTCCTCTATTCGGCGGGCGATCCTGGCAAGCAGCTCGTCACCCGTTCTGTGACCGTAGGTACCGTTGACAGATTTGAACCCGTCCAGATCAATCAGCATGGCCACAAAGGGTCCATCGGTGTTCTCAAACTGATCGATTGCATGTTCGAGGCCCCGCCTGTTGAGGAGCGCGGTAAGATGGTCCTCCCTGGAATTGCGCTCCATTTCCGCGGCAAGCCGCTCGGCTTGATGTCTCAGGCGGCTCGCGTCACGGAAGCGCGCTTGTCCAACGAACGAGGATCGAACCAGGCCGCCCTCGAAAAGCAGGACGGCAAAAGCCAGAATGTAGTTTTCCGGGGCTCCCTTCGTCAGCAAACATGCGGCGGCAATGAGGAGTGGCGGTGTGATGAAGCATATCGCTGCCGCAGCATATGAGCTGCCGTACGTGACCGCGCCAGCTGAAATGCCCGCCAGAATTATTAGATGCAGCGATGCTTGAGACGTCGTGTATCCAGCCGTTAGGATGGCAAGGAATGACCAGGTGAATCCCGCCAGAAGAGCAAGCCTGCCAAACCAGCGAAGCCGCAGCCAAACCCGTGTCAGATCATCCTGGACTCCGGGTTCCTTCAGCTGATGACGGGCGAGTGCAAGGCGGGCGGCATTTATCGCATTAACGACCGAAAACCAGGCCGCGCCAGCAAGACCGTTCCCGGAAAGGGCCTGCACGGTCAAAATCAGCCCGGACAGCACAATGCTTATCGGCATTGAGACGAAAAGGCCTGCCCTCAGATCAGCGAGCTGGTCCTGAAGGATTCTCGCCTCCAGCGGATCTTCTTTTCCAAGGCTGGACGGGTCAGCTTGCTTACTCCTGCTTGTCCGCAGCCTATGCAGCCCCCCTGAAGGACGGGTTAATTCTTCAATCGGAGATCAGCGTCGGGGAGCAGGATTACTCCGGTGCATCATGCACTCTCTCCCATCGCTCGCCCAGCACGCGCAAAAATGCGACTGCTGGTGCAGTATCACCGCTGGAGCTCCGCCGATATCCCATGCCGGACAAGGGGAACATGTTGGGCAAAGCGAAGCCCCAGATGCCTTGCAAGCCGTGCCGCCAGGTGGTCTCTGGAGTAGAGTCCAATCAATATGTTCGTTGCATGGTAGAGCGGCGCCGCCGACAGGCGCAGCCGCCTTTCGTATATATGCAGCATGTCGGGGTCGCCAACATTGCGGCCGTCGCGGCACGCAGTCATGATTCCACGGGCGAGTTGCTTCTGGCTGCTGAGACCGATGTTGAATCCGTGAGCGGTCACCGGGTGCATGCCGATGGCAGCGTCGCCGATGAGTGCGGCGCTCGGCGCCCGGAATTTGTGCGCCCAGGTCGTGACCAGCGGATAGGTGTGGCGCTTGCTTGCCAAGGTCATTTTTCCAAGGCGCCCTCGACACCGTTTCGTCAACTCCGACAGGAACAAATCATCATCGAAGGCAAGCAGTCTATAGGCCTCGTTTGAGCGCAATGTGAGCAGCAGCGACGACATGCCCTCCGCGAGGGGCAACATCGCTATCGTCTGATGGTGATCGAACCATTCGATGGCGATCTGGTGGTGGGCGCGCTCGTGCCTCACTCGGCAAATCAGCATCGAGTGGCCAAGCCGGTTGATATCGGCGCCGATGCCTAGCAGATCACGCGTGGCGGACAAACGCGAATCCGCGGCAACAACCAGCCGAGCAGTTAAACGCGCGCCATTAGAGAGCGTTACGACTGCTCCTTCTTGGCTGTTTGTTGCATCGACGACCGAGTGGCCGCACAACAGCCGGGCGCGATCCTGCAAGCGGACGATTTTGAACAGCGCCTCGCGGATCCGGCAATTTGGAACCAAAACCCCCAGCGGTTCTCCAGAGTTGCTGGGAGGATCGAAACGAAGAGCGAATGCGCTCGAGCCGTTGAGCACGCGCGCGCCTTGAATTGCTGATTTGTCCGAAGCCGGGATGACATCCCAGGCGCCGAGCTCGCGAAGGGTTCTGATCGAAGCGTTGGTCAGCGCGATTTCGCGACCATCGAAAGCCGGATTCGCCAGACTATCGAATGTGTTCTGTTCAACAACTGCCACCTTGAGTTCGCTTTGGGCAAGCGACGCAGCGAACGAAAGGCCGACCGGGCCGGCTCCAACGACAACGATGTCAAAATTATCGTCAGAGCCCATCAGCGTGCCGCCATCCGGTCGCCTATCCTCGTGTAACGGTGGAACTGAGCCGAGTGACATGAGCTCCGTGGCCGCCGCATTGCCTAAAGGCGCTGGGCCGGGAGATTCGCATCGATCGGCAACGAAGCACTCAAAGCGCTCAGAGGTGGATGCGGC
Source organism: Mesorhizobium sp. M2A.F.Ca.ET.067.02.1.1 (assembly GCF_004023285.1). Classification (NCBI taxonomy): domain Bacteria; kingdom Pseudomonadati; phylum Pseudomonadota; class Alphaproteobacteria; order Hyphomicrobiales; family Phyllobacteriaceae; genus Mesorhizobium; species Mesorhizobium sp. M2A.F.Ca.ET.067.02.1.1. The sequence continues at coordinate 14,491 of NZ_RZSB01000015.1, read as the reverse complement.
TAACCGATCCCGCCCTTTGGCCGCGCAGCCGCGCAGATCGCCGCCAGCAAGCGAGACACTCGCGACGCTGGTCAGCCACGGCCGCGCCGCATCGATCGCCACATTCCACCTGGAACCCTTGCGCATACTACTCACGCTCCACGACGTCGAAGCGGGCTCTCTTGCGAGGGTATCGAACGTAGCGCTCTCTCTCGTCATCCCAGCCAAGGTAGCGGAAACTTTTATCCACGACCGCGCATATCTCATCAAGAACCTGCTGCATGGCTTCGATGTCGATGTCCTTGCAATTCAGTCGCCGATAGAGCAAAGCCCACGCGGCGACATAGTCGTCGAAATAGCGCGCGTCACTCGAACCAATGATCAACTTCGGACGGTTGATCGATCTCGAAAACGCACGTCCCAACCCCGATGATGCTCCGCAGCACGTTGACATCACGAGGATCTTCGGCGCTGGATGCGAGCCCTGGAACATTTCTACGAAGTCAGCCCAAAGAAGGCCACTTTCGACGCACACAACCCATCAAAGGCGAAAGCTGTTGATCGGCCCCCGTGTCCGCGCAGCCACGCGGATGGTCAGCCAGCAAGCGAGATACACACGACGCCGGTCAGCTAATGGCTGCGCCGTAAGCACAAGGCATGGCCGACCACACGACAGAAAACCCAGAACCGTGAAGGTGCTGATAATGACGACCAATCTTTCCGTAAGTCATGCATTTCTCCGTCGAAGACTGGTCAATAGAACACACCGATGAGTATGACCCTGATCTGGATCAGCCAGACATGACCAATCGGCACTGGCGGTTCACGGTCAGGTGATCGACCGTGACGTTCCACTTTGGAACCCGTGCGCACATGGCCAAGCTCTCGTCCGGCCACGCGAGGTACTCTCGTGGCATCAGCCGCCTCATACTGGGTGCAATGGGAGGCAGTCCTTCGCACGACAGAGGCTTTTCACAAATGTAGTGTGCAGCTTAGGTCAAGATGGTCATGGAGCATGGAGCATGGAGCATGGACAGCTTGTTCCCGACCGAGCCGGCTCGACTGACGAGCGCGATCCGCGCATCTTATGCACAGCGGATTGAAATCAGCGTTCCGGTTTGTCGTCCCGATCAATTAGTATCCGCTCGGCGGCTCCGTCGAGATCTTCGTATTGACCGCTTCGCAATGCCCAGACGAAGCCGGACACACCCAGTGCACCCAGAAAAAGGGCCACTGGTATGAGATAGAGCAACGTCGTCACGAGGATTATGCCGAATAGCTGACTGCGGAGCGTCCGACTTTTTGAATAACTTGCAGCGTCGCATTCGCCCCGAAGCCGTGCAAGCGCAATGCGTTTCCAATAACAAGCACCGATGAGGCAGACATGGCAATCGCCGCTAACAAAGGCGTGGCGTGCCCGAGGATGGCGATTGGTACTGCCACCGCATTGTAGACGATCGCAATCGCGATGTTCTGGCGGATCAGGTGTCCCGCCTTGCGCGAGACGTCCAGCGCGAGAGGCACTGCCAGAAGGCTTTCGCGCAGGAATACGAAGTCGGCGGCATTGCGGCCAATGTCGGCGGCGGTAGCTGGAGCGATCGAGACATGCGCCGCGCTGAGCGCCGGCGTGTCGTTGAGGCCGTCGCCAACCATCAGAACCTTGTGTCCGTCTTTCGCCAGGGTCTCGATGCGCTCGACCTTGCCGGATGGCAGCAGGCACGGAACGAAGTCCTTGACACCCAGCATTTCTGCGACTTCACCGCAGGCACCCGCAGTATCGCCCGACAGCATTTCCACTGACACCCCGGCATGGCTCAATTGCCCGATCGCCGCCTTGGCGTCTGCGCGCAGCGCGTCCTCAAAATCGAAGGTCGCGACAATGAACCCGTCTTTTGTCAGCACGGTTCCGCCATGTTTGCCTTCACCACCGGTCCGGGCTCTCCATCCAGCCCATCCGCGTCGGCCTAGCCGCCAGGTGCTTCCGGCTCCAGTGGCTTCGATTCCAAACCCTGGATGCTCGGTGACGGCATCAAATTTGTACTGCCCGCCGGGATGGGCAAAACCGGCTATGGCCTTTGAAAAAGGATGGCGGGAATGCGTAGCCATGTCTCCCGCGACTGCCAGCATGGCCGGATCGATCGACGATGCATTGACCAGCCGGGGCTGGCCGAGCGTGAGCGTTCCGGTCTTGTCGAACACCGCTGTATCAATCGTCGCCAGGCGCTCCATGGCAGAACCGTCCTTTACCATGATGCCGTTCTCAAACAGGCGCCGCGCGGCGACCACCTGAACGATCGGTACGGCGAGGCCGAGCGCGCACGGGCAGGTGATGATCAGAACGGCAATGGCGATGGTTATCGCCCGGTGCCAGTCGCCGGTCACCGCCATCCAGCCAAGGAACGTCGCGAAGGCTGTGAGATGAACCACCGGGGCATAGAGCGCTGAAACGCGATCGGCGATCCGGCGATAATGCGCGCGGCCGCCCTCTGCGGCTTCCATAAGACGAACCATTTCCGCCAGAAACGAATCCTTCGCGGCGGCTGTCGCCTCAATCGTCAGCGGGCCGGTAAGATTGAGCACGCCGGCCTGAACTGCTTCGCCCGGCGCCACGTTTTTCGGCGTGCTTTCGCCTGAGGCCAGCGAGCAGTCGAGATCCGACGTTCCCTGGATGATCTTGCCGTCGACGGGGATCCTCTCACCGGCTGCGATCAACAACCGCATGCCTGGTTCGATCTCGCCGACCGGCAAATAGTCGCGCGCGCCGTCGCTGCGCAGCACCATGGCGCCATGTGCGGCCAACTGGGACAGGCCTTTCACAGCGGTCCGGGCACGTTCGCGCATCACGTGATCCAACGTGCGGCCGATCAACAGGAAGAACAGCAGCGATACCGACGCGTCAAAATAGGCGTGATCGCCATGGTTGATCGTCTCGTAGAGGCTCATGGCGTAGGCGAGCGAAACACCGACCGCGATCGGCACGTCCATATTCATGCGGCCATGGCGCAAAGCATTCCAGGCCGAACGGAAGAAGATGCCGCCGGCGAAGGCGAGGGCAGGAATGGCGATCAGCGCCGAGACCCAGTGAAACAGGTCGCGGGTAGCACCTTCGGCGCCGGACCAGACCGAGACCGAAAGCAGCATGATGTTGCCCGCCGCAAAGCCGGCAACCGCGACCGCGCGGATCAAATCCGATAACGTCCTGTCCTTGTCGCCGACCTCGGAAGGGAAGAGATGCGCCTGGTAGCCTAGCCGCCCAAGCGCGACGACGAACGGTGGGACCTCGTCACCACGCCACCGGACAGAGACCCGTTTCGTCGACAGGTTGACGCGGGCGCTCTCGACGCGATCGAGCTTTCCCAGCGCCGTCTCGATCGTCTGGATGCAGCCTGCGCAATGAACCGTCGGTACTGAAAGATCGGTCTGGTGAAGATCATCGCCAAGCGATCGGCTCGCCAGCCTGATCTCCTGGCTGGACGGCAGGACCGATCCGGTGTTGACCAGATCAAGCGCCATTTCGGCGCCCGGTGCACAACAACTCATTGCAGCGCTCCATTGGAAATCATGATCCGGCGGACGTCGCGATACGGTTTGTCCAGACCGGCGTCGGCGTCGACTTCGACAATCCAGACGCCGTCCTTCGGCATGTGCTGGGCTGCGAATTCCTGGCCCGAGGCGGGTGCGAGGGTGACCGACTTGTCCTCCTTCTCGTACGCGGGATGGCGAAACAGCACCTTGACGCCGTGCAAGGGAACCGGCTTGCCGGCGACGTCGGCGAGGCCATAGCGAACTTCGCCCCATGCGATGGTCAGCTTGCCGGTCCAGCCAAGTGCTGCCTGCGCCCGTCCTTCCTCGGCCTTCTTGTTGAATTGCTGGCTCGCCACATAGGTGTTTTCGACGACGAGGCCAGTCCAGCTTGTGCTGGCGAGCGTTGCCATGGTCAGATTGACTGCGATGACCACGCCGAAAAAGGCCAGGATGATGACCAGCATGTGCCTGCCGGTGAATTCACGAGGCTTTTGTACATTGGCAGTCATCTGAGGGGCTCCGGCGCGTTGAAGGTGGCGGTGTACTCGTTCGACTCAAAGCTGGCTCTGTCCTCGACGCGGAACTTGAAGGTCTGTGCCGGAGCGCGGATCTGGTCCGCCGGCTGGCGAACGAAGACCCTCAGCATTTTCAGGCGGTCGGGTTCGACCGGAATGGCGAAGGAACGGCCTGCGGGGATGTCGTCGCCGACGACGACCATGTCAGCGCCTTCAAGGCCCTGCATGGTTACGACGATCGTCCTCGGCTCGGGGATCATGTTGAGCAGCTTGACGGTATAGCCATTGCGGATGGATCCGTCGGTCAGCGTGACGAACTGGGGATTGCGATCATGCAATACGTTCAGTTCGAGCCGATCGCGCGTCAGCAGCGAATAGAGCAGGCCGAGGCCGATCAGCGACCACAAGCCCATGTAGACGTAGGTGCGCGGCCGAAAGATCTTGCGGATGTGAAAATGCGCCACCTTGTCGGAGAACAGGCCATCAGCGGTCCTGATCAGCGATGGATTGACTGAGCTGGACCCGCCTGCAGTCGCCAGCATCATGTTGGCGTTGTAGTCGGAGAGCGTCGCATAGGCGATCAGCCCACGCTCCTTGCCGAGCTTGTCCATGACGCCGTCACAGGCGTCGATGCAGAGCGCGCAAGTGATGCATTCGAGCTGCTGGCCGTCGCGAATGTCTATCCCCATCGGGCAGACCGCGACACAGGCATTGCAGTCGACGCAGTCGCCCACGGGCTGGCCTGCGGCCAGCACCTTCTTGGCGTGGCGCGAACGCGGTTCGCCGCGCCAGTCATTGTAGGTGACAGTGAGGGAATTTTCATCGAGCATGGCCGCCTGGATGCGGGGCCACGGGCACATATAGGTGCAGACCTGTTCGCGCATCAGACCGCCGAACGTGTAGGTGGTAGCCGTCAGGACGGCGACAGTGATGTAGGCGACGGGCGCCGCAGTGCCGGTGAAGAGCTCGCCGAGCAGCGTCGGTGCATCGGCAAAGTAGAAGATCCAGGCGCCGCCAGTCGCCGCCCCTATGACCAGCCAGATGGTGTGCTTGGACACACGCAGCATGAGCTTGCGCGCGGTCCAGGGACCTGCGTCAAGTTTCATGCGGGCGTTGCGGTCCCCCTCGATCGCACGTTCGACGACGAGGAACAGATCGACCCACACCGTCTGAGGGCATGCATAGCCGCACCAGGCACGGCCGACAGTCGAGGTGATCAGAAAAAGACCGACGCCCGCCATGACCAGGAGGCCGGCCACATAGAAGAATTCCTGGGGCCATATCTCGATGAAGAAGAAGTAGAAGCGCCGGTTCGCGAGATCGAGCAGGACTGCCTGGTCCGGGGCAAATGGACCGCGAGCCCAAGGCAGCCACGCAGCCAGGTAGTAGATGCCAAGTGTGATCGTCATCACCAGCCATTTGAAGCGACGAAAGTTGCCCGAGGCGCGCTTCGGAAAGATCTTTTGACGCGCGGCATAAAGCGGCTTGCGGGTTTTGGCGGAATTGACAGTTTCTGTTTCGAGCCGTGTCAACTGCGTCTTATCACGCATGTGCAACTCCACTTTCCCAGCCAATGTCAGGGGCACCTGTCGTAAAGCCTCGCGGTAGGATAGCCTTGCCGGGTTGTGCAGATCGCATTAGGGATGGTGTCGAGGCCCGGCTCACGCCGGGCCTCGTCCGCTTGGCAGGGGGGACCGAAGAATAGGACTTCCATTCCTATTCTCCGCCGCCAAGCGAATGGACATAAACTGCAAGTTCCTTGACCTTGATCTCGCCGAGACGGCCAACCCAGGCCGGCATGACGCCCTGTTTTGGCGCACGGACCTGTGCGGCGATGGCTGTCTCACCGGATCCATAGAGCCAGATCGCATCGGTCAGGTCGGGGGCGCCGAATTCCCTGTTGCCTTTTGCATTGTCGCCGTGACAGGCGACGCAGTTCTCGGCAAAGACCTTGGCGCCGGGTTGGATCAGACTTGCATCGCGGACCTTGCCGGAAAGGCTGGCCACGTAGGCGCTGACTTGTGCGATCTGGTCGGCGGTAATGATGTCGCCGAAGGCCGGCATTTCCGACAGGCGCGTGTCCGGATCGGATGCGAAGCGGATGCCGTGCGTAATCGTCTGCTGGATCTGCTCGGCCTTGCCGCCCCATAGCCAGTCGTCGTCGTTGAGATTGGGAAAGCCCTTGGAACCTTGGGCGCCGGAGCCGTGACATTGTACGCAATTGACCTTGAAAGCGGCGCCACCGGCGGCGATTGCGAATTCGCGCAGGCCGTCGTCCGCGGAGATCTCCGAGACGCTCTTGGACTCCACCGCCGAGATATATTTGCCCTTGGCGGCCTCAGCCGCAGTCAGCTCGTTCCTGACCTCGTTGCGGCTGGAATAGCCGAGCACACCCTTCGTCGCCGAGTGCAACAGAGGCCATGCTGGATAGGCGATGGTGTAGCCTATCGCCCAGACAATGGTGACGTAAAAGGTGATAACCCACCATCTGGGAAGCGGGTTGTTCAGCTCCCGGATGCCATCCCATTCGTGGCCGGTGGTCGAGACGCCAGAGATTTCATCGATATGCTCGTCGCTCATGATCACTCGTCCTCGAGCGGAATGCGGGCCGCTTCGTCGGCCAGCCTTCGGCTGCCGGGGCGTAGGGCAAAGGCGATGCACCCCACGAAGAACAGCGCCATCGCAACCAGGCCCCAGCTGTCGGCAAACGCCCGCATCAAATTGTAGGTCATCAGCGTTCTCCTCAGCGGTAGCCGGCGGCTTCGTCGTAATTTTTGAAGTCGACCAGTGTGCCAAGCATCTGCAGGTAGGCGAGCAGGGCATCCATTTCGGTGACCTGTTGCGGGTTGCCGTCGAAGTCGCCGATCTTGGCTTTTGGGTAACGCGCCTCAAGGCCTGATGTGTCGGCATTGGGATCGGCCTGCGCCGCCAGATCCGCATTGGCGTGGACGATCATGTCATCGGTGTAAGGGACGGCTACAAGCCTGTTGGCGACCAGATGCGTTGAGAAATCCTTCACGTCGATCGGCGTGTCTTTCAGGAACCCATAGCTCGGCATGATCGATTCCGGCACCACCGAGCGCGGGTCGGTAAGATGCGCGACATGCCATGCATTCGAGTAGCGGTCGCCAACTCTGGCGAGATCCGGCCCGGTGCGCTTCGATCCCCACTGGAAGGGGTGATCGTACATGGACTCGGCAGCTAGGCTGTAGTGGCCATAGCGCTCAACTTCGTCGCGGAACGGCCTGATCATCTGGCTATGACAGAGGTAGCAGCCCTCGCGCATATAGATGTTGCGCCCGACAAGTTCGAGCGGCGAATAGGGGCGCATGCCTTCCACCTTCTCGATCGTATTGTCGAGATAGAAGAGAGGCGCGATCTCGACGATGCCGCCGACCGTCACCACGAGCAGCGAGCCAACGAGAAGAAGCGTGGCGTTCTTCTCGATGATTGCGTGTTTGTCCATCAAGCCCATTACCTGGCTCCTGATCGCGCAGGTCGGATGGCGACGGGGCTCGGCATCGGCTCCTCCTCGCGCTGGTGGCCGAGGATGGTCCTGGTGATGTTCCAGGCCATGATCAGCGCGCCGGAGAGGTACATGGCCCCACCGATGGCGCGCATGACATAGTAGGGGTGCATGGCGGCGACGGTCTCGGCGAAGGAGTAGACCAGGAAGCCCTGCTCGTCGTATTCGCGCCACATCAGGCCCTGCATGACGCCGGATACCCACATCACCGCGGCGTAGACAACGATACCAAGTGTCGCCAGCCAGAAATGCCAGGTGACCAGCCGCAACGAGTAGAGCCGTTGCCGGTTCCAGAGCTTCGGCACCATGTAGTAGATTGCGCCGAACGAGATCATGCCAACCCAGCCGAGCGCGCCCGAATGGACGTGGCCGATCGTCCAGTCGGTATAATGCGACAGCGAATTGACCGCCCGGATCGCCATGATGGGGCCTTCGAAGGTCGACATGCCATAGAAGGCGACGGCCATCACCATCATGCGTATGATCGGATCGGTGCGCAGCTTGTCCCAGGCGCCGGACAGCGTCATCAGGCCGTTGATCATGCCGCCCCAGGACGGCATCCACAGCATGATCGAGAACACCATGCCGAGCGTCTGCGCCCAATCGGGCAAGGCGGTGTAGTGCAGGTGATGCGGCCCGGCCCAGATGTAGAGAAAGATGATCGCCCAGAAATGGACGATCGACAGCCGGTACGAATAGACTGGCCGGTTCGCCTGCTTGGGCACGAAATAATACATCATGCCGAGGAAGCCGGCGGTGAGAAAGAAGCCGACCGCGTTGTGGCCGTACCACCATTGCGTCAAGGCGTCCTGGACCCCTGAAAAGGCGGAGTAGCTCTTGGAGCCCAGGAACGAGACTGGTATGGACAGGTTGTTGACCACATGCAGCATCGCGATGGTGACGATGAACGACAGGTAGAACCAGTTGGCCACGTAGATATGCGGTTCCTTGCGCTTCAGGATCGTGCCAAGGAACAGAATGAGGTAGGCGACCCAGACGATGGTCAGCCAGACATCCACATACCATTCGGGTTCGGCGTACTCGCGGCCCTCGGTGATGCCGAGCAGGTAGCCGGTCGCGGCCATGACGATGAACAGCTGGTAGCCCCAGAAGACGAACCAGGCCAGATCACGGCCGAAGAGGCGGGCGCGGCAGGTGCGCTGCACGACATACAGAGACGTGCAAAGCAGCGCGTTGCCGCCGAAGGCGAAGACGACACCGGATGTGTGCAACGGCCGCAAACGACCGAAATTGAACCAGGGCTGGATGTTGAGATCGGGGTAGGCGAGCTGCAGCGCGATCACCACGCCGACCAGCATGCCGACGACACCCCAGAACACGGTGGCGATCGCGCCGTAGCGGATCGGACCATCCATGTAAGCGGATGGGTCAATCGGAGCTGCTGGCTTGAACTCCGTGTTGCGCAACAGGATCGCAGTGAAACCAGCCACTGCGAAGAACAACACCCACATGTGTCGGCGGAAAGGTTCATCCACGCCGAAGCCGGCGGCCACCAGGGCCGCAAAAGCGAACACGCTTAGAAGGACGATCTCTGTGCCGAATTTCATTGCAGATCCCGATCTCGAATCTGGTGGATGCCAAATCCGCAGCGCACTAATCGCGCAGCCGCCGCCCCCTCGCCCTGATCTATGTCAGGCCGCAAGATTTTGTGTCGGCGGCGCAATCAGCAGGTGGCGAATGAACGAGGAACGCAGCGCGGGCTCACCCCCCTCATGGAAGGCGTTCCCTGGGTTGGGCGGGCGCAGACGCGATCGCTGAGGCGAAAGCTGAGGCCCTGCGCGCGTTGGATGCTATTGCCGATGCCCTGCCAAACGTTGTTCGGATCCCATTGGAAACGAACGCGATCGTTCCGCCGAGCCGTGGCAGATTAAGGACCATGCTTCGCCGGTATGTGCCGAAACACACCTGGCGATTGGTCACGTTCCTATCAAAGCCCGAAAGCTGTTTGTCTCGACCGTGACGCCGCTTCGTCGAAGGCGCGGCAACATCGCATTAAAAGGCAAACACGGCCCGCCCCGGAGTCATGCGACATGGCCTCGCCGCTTAGGGCCGCTCGCGTCCGCCGCCACAGCGCTTCTCCAGACGGCTTATGCTGTCCACCGTCACATGGCGTGCGTTCTCAATCCGAATCACCCCGTCAGCCCGCAATCGCGTCAGTTGGCGGCTCACGGTCTCGTTGGTGATTCCAAGGAAATCAGACATTTCGACACGCGTCAGCGGCAGATCGAAGGACGCCGACCCGGAAGCCGCATCGAGACTGGAATCGATATTCCGGGCCATCATGAGGAGAAAAGTCGCTACCTTTTCCGGAGCTGTCTTGCGCCCCAGCGTCACCATCCACTCGCGCGCCTCATCGAGTTCATTCAGCGTCTGTTTGAGCAGGCGATGCTCGAATTCCCGTGACGCCTTCATCATCCGTTCGACGGCCGCTCGCGGAAACGAACACAGCGTGACTGCTGTTGCCGCTTCCGCATTGATCGAGCTTTCCACCTTGAAAGGACGTCCCAGAAAATCCGGTGCAAACTGGAGACCGACGATCTGCTGGCGCCCATCCGACAGGCTCTTTGATAGCTTTACAACGCCTGAAAGCACGTTGGAGTAGCTGTCGACGTTCTGTGCCTCGCCGGTCAACTCCATTCCTGACTCGATCCGGCGACGCGAGCAAGTCTTGGCGAGCCCAACCAAATTGTCTGGATCGAGCGCACCGCAGACACCGCGACGCCGTGCCTCGCAAGGGAAGCAAAGAACAGGAATGCCGGAACTATGAATGTCTTGCCGAAAGGTCATGCGTTCGCCTTACCCGATCCTAACTGCCGGCAGGATACCCATCCAGGGTAGAGAAATCCTGCGGCGGTTTGTCCATGAGCGCGGCTGATCGAGATCAGGGTCTGCTTCAGCGATGCGTGCAGTGTTCCGGCGGGCAACACGGTGAACGCGAGATGCAATCGGAAATAGCTGTCAAACTCAGCGAGAACGTCCCACGCTACACCAGCTATCCGACGGCGCCGCATTTCCATTCGGGGATCGATGCTGCCATTTACCGTGGCTGGTTGGAGACGCTGGAAAGCGGCGACGAAATCTCGCTGTACCTGCACATTCCTTACTGCGACAAGCTCTGCTGGTTCTGCGCCTGCCACACCAAGCAGACGCACCAATATGAGCCGGTGGCCGCTTATCTGCGCTCGCTGAATGCCGAAATCGTCACGATTGCCGGTCTGCTGAGCGGCAAGGCACATGTCCGTGCAATCCACTTCGGTGGCGGTTCGCCAACTATTCTGAGGCCCGATGATATGGTTGCTCTTGGAGCGGCCTTGCGGGACAGCTTCGACTTTCTCCCGGATGCTACGGTCAGCATCGAAATCGAAACCAACGACATGGACAAGGCGCGCCTTGATGCACTTGCTCAAATCGGCGTAACCCGGGCGAGCCTCGGCGTGCAGGATTTCGATCCGCAAGTGCAAAAAGCAATTAATCGTGAGCAGAGTTTTTTGCAGACCAAGGCAGTCGTCGACGGGGTTCGTTCGCGGGGCGTCGAATCGGTCAATCTGGACCTGCTCTACGGGCTCCCGAATCAGACACGCGAGACGATCTGTTCCACGGTGGCGCAGGCACTGACCTTGGAGCCAGACCGGATGGCCCTGTTCGGCTACGCACATGTGCCCTGGTTCAAGAAGCATCAGACGATGATCGACGAGGCATGGCTGCCGAGTCCCACTGAGCGTTTCGCCCAATCTCAACTCGCGGCGCGGGCAATTGTCGCCAAGGGATATGAGGCAATAGGACTCGATCATTTCGCGAAGCCCGACGATGCGCTGGCCATAGCGGCCCGCGCAGGGGTTTTGCATCGCAATTTTCAGGGCTACACTGAGGATCGCTGCCCGACACTGATCGGACTTGGCCCTTCGTCCATCGGTCGTTTTCGCCAAGGCTACGTGCAAAACATGGCTTCGACTGCCGGGTACGGGCGCATGGTTGCGGATGGCGGGTTGGCTGCCGTCCGCGGCGTTGCCCTTTCCGACGACGATCGCGTCCGTGGCTGGATCATCGAGCGGCTGATGTGTGATTTTGCCTTCTCGGCAGTCGATCTGGTGGAGCGGTTCGGCAAAGCCGGCGAGCAGCTCCTTCATCGCTCGAGGTCCATCGCACTCCACGATCCTGCCCGAGCGCTTGAATTCGATGGTGACAGTTTCCTCGTACGGACTGAAAGTCGCCCCTTCATTCGAACCATCGCGGCCAAGTTCGATACATATTTCAAAGGGGGAACGGCGAGGCACTCGGTGGCGGTCTGAGCAAAGCACAGTGCGCTCGCCGTTTGGTCGATCGGCGAACCAGCTGCGTTCGTTTTGACCGCTCATAGGCGACTACCGCATCAAATCGAAAATGCAAACTTAGGCTGTTGCGCGGTATCTCCTTCCACATCCTCTCTTGCGCATACCTACATTCCAAGGGGTTTGATCCTATGCTTCGCGAGGAGCAGGTAGGTCGCGACAGCTAGGCAATGTTCCAGCTGCCCTAGCGGAGGAGTCACGATTTTCCGGCAAGCTCCGTCGGCAGACGTTCTTTTCTGGCCCTGGCAAAGGCTCGGTCGCCTTCCAGAAACGCCGCCAGCATGAAAGGGATGAGTTCTGCCACGGTTTCAGACTGACCATAGGTCTGACGGTAAAGTGCAGCATACTCCTTGAGTGTTTGGCTCAGCTCCGCGCTGACGGTAATGGTGATCTTCGAAGCTGTTCGGTCCGGAAGTTTTCCAAGTTTCAGGTCAGCCATGATAACTCCTGCTCAACTGGCGTATGGCCGCAGCACGATGTCCTTGTGCACGATGACGCGCAGTGGCCAACCTGGGCGGACGACGATGGTGGGCTGGATATTGAGGTTTTTTTCGGTGATGCGCTGGCCGGCTCGACTGGCGTTCTGCTGGGCTGATTCCCGGATCGCCTTGACCAGATCGCTCTCGTTTTCGCCGAGGCTGAATTCTGTGCCGACACCGAGCAATGTGGCAAGCGCCACTCCCTTGATCATCTGCCAAGTGTGGAAATCGACTTTGTCTTCCAGCCCTGCGTAGCCGGCGGTGTCGCTCGCGGGCAGATTGTCGATTTCGGCCGACGAGCCGTCGGGCAGCAGAATGCGCTGCCAGACCAGCAGCGCTCGCTTTTGCCCGAACGCGACGACGCTGTCGTAGACGCCGATAAGACGTGAGCCCTGCGGAATCAGCAATATGTTGCCCGTGACCGTGTCGTGCACATTTTCGGTGACTTGCGCGACGACAAGGCCCGGCAAATCGGAATTGATGCCGGTGATCAGGCTGGCGGCAATCACGCTGCCAGCCATCAGTTGATATGGCGAGATCGGCGTCTGAAGCGCATGCGGATTGTAGATCCCGCCAGTGCTCCGCTGGCTGAGAAAATCAAGCTTTCGCTGCTGATTGTTCTGGTCGCCTTCCGCCGCCGCCACCGAGGCTGACGCGCGTCCTGCTTCGGATTGGGGAAGCGCCTCAAATGGATGCTGAGCAGTTTGCACGCTCTCTCCGACATCTGTCTGTTGAGCTCGATTTTCGACGCGGAAAAGCACCCGCGATTCACGCGCTTCGATCGCCTGCTGCGCTAGACGCTGCTCCTCGGCCGAGATGTCTTGGCCCGGCACGATGCCGAGCTGGCGCTGCCGCTCGAGGATGGGGCGGCCGAGGTCGCCCGGCAAAGGTAGCCCAAGGACGGGAGGCTTTGGCTTCATGCCGGAATAGTCATGGGGAAGCGTATCGAGTCCCTCGGCGGTTGGTTTGCGCTCAGTGTTGTAGAGATCTTCCGCCTGATCCCTGATGCGAAGGGCCGGCCCCTGGAGGGCGATCATGGTAACGCCGAAGACAGCGCCGGATCCGAGCGCTGCGATAGCGATGATCACACCGCGCCTGAACCGCACCACGCGGCGGGGAGAGGCCCGAAGCTGCAGTTCCTCGGGATCCAGTTTCGGCGGGATGCCAGAGCGGGAATTTTCGATCATGAGCCCTCACCTCGCCGGCTGCCGCGAAAGAGCGAGATCCGCCGTTGCGGTTGCCTGCCGTCAATCCTGCTGATGCGGATCACCTGCTGCCGCTTGGTGCCGAGGCGAAGTTCGGCCGCGGCGAAGAGCCGATCGACGATGTAATAGTTGCCGCGCACGCGATAGTTGACGAGCTCGCTGCTCCCATCTGCGCCGACGATGAAGAGTGGTGGCGCCTCGCCCTGATCTATGCGACGAGGGAACTCAATATAGACCTTGCTGCCGTCGTCGAAGGCTCGCGTCGGTCTCCAGGGCGGTGTGTCGCCACTGATTGAGTAGCGAAAGCGAAGGTTTTCGAGCGCGATGTTCGACGCGACCGGTGTAACTGCCTCGGCTTGAGCATTGCGCTGGCGAAGCGCGATGATCTGGTCTTGGCTGTAGGTCCAGGAGATTGCCGCCATTGCGGTCTTCTCGGTGCTTTGAAGCTGCAAATGATAGGTCCGCCGGTCCGTCGTAATGACGACATTGGTGGCAAGACCCGGCGCGAAGGGTTTTACCAGAACATGGGTGCGCTGATTGTCACCGGTGCCGCTTGCGGTATCGCCAATGACCCAGCGCACGGTGTCGCCAGCCGACACGGCGGTTAGTTTCTCGCCCGGCTGCAGAGCGATGTCGGTCACGCGCTCCGGCGCGGCATAGAGTTGATAAAGCGCGCCATCGGTGAAGGGGTAGACTTGCACTGCATTAACATACCCGTACTTGGTGGGTTGCTGGGTCGCGGCTTTGTTGGCATCAGCGACGCGTTCTTCAGGAGGGCGCTTGTCCTCGGCCTTGCCGGGCTCGGGCTGCATTTGGCCAGGCAGCGGCAGTGGTTTTGGCACCTCGACAATTCTAATCGGCCTCTCCGGCGCTTTTTCGATCGCGGCCGGTTTGAAGTCGGCAGCGTCATAGG
>NZ_RZSB01000159.1:0-9511 GCF_004023285.1 Mesorhizobium sp. M2A.F.Ca.ET.067.02.1.1 | reverse complement strand
GGGCGATTCCAGGGGGGTGCAGGGCTTCAGGGCGATCTCGGACATGGCTTTATCCCGTGTTCTCCGGATATCAAATCCGGTTTGATGGTGTTTCGATGAAGCCATCATGCCGGATTGAAAAACAAACGAGAAACGAGTAGTTCTTTTCCGATCATCAAGTTTTATTTGGAGATCATCTGTGAAGGCTGCTGCCCGGAACGCGCGCGCTGAGGACGTTCGACGCGGCCGCCAGGCACCTCAATTTCACCCGCGCCGCCGACGAGCTCGGCCTGACGCCGGCGGCGGTCAGCCACCAGATCAAGGAAATCGAGGATCAGCTCGACCTGGTGCTGTTCACGCGCACCAGCCGTAGCATCCGGCTGACCGAGGCGGGCAGCCTGCTGCATGATGCGTCGATCGACGCGCTCGACCTGCTCAACCGGGCGGTGTCTCGAGCCCGCAAGATGACGCGCGGCACTGCATTGTTGAAGGTGACGCTCGACGCGCAGTTCGCGACGAAATGGCTGATGCGCCGCATCGACGATTTCCGCCAACAGAAGCCCGGCATCGAGCTGCGCTTCGACATCACCTACGACGTAAGGGACTTCGAGCGCGACGATGTCGATATCGGCATCCGCTTCGGTACCGGCAAATATCCGGGGCTCGTCGCGCACCGGCTGTTCGAGAACATCATCATCCCGGTGTGCAGCCCAGCGCTGCTGGCGTCGGGTCCGCCGCTGAACGAGCCGCGCGATCTCTTCAACCATACGCTCGCGCATATCGAATGGTCGCGGCAGGGTGTGACCTGGCCGAACTGGAGCATGTGGATGCAGGCGGCCGGCGTCGATGATTTCGACGACAGCCGCACGCTGGTGTTCGGATCGTCAACCGATGCCACCCAGGCAGCGCTGGACGGCAATGCGGTGGCACTGGCCGACTTCGCCATGGTCGCCAACGATCTTTCGCAAGGGCGCCTGGTGCGACCCTTCGAGCTCGGCATCAAGGTCGCGCCGGAATTCGCCTATTTCCTGGTCTACCCCGAGACTGCGAAAGACGACGCGCGGGTCACCGCTTTTCGCGAATGGCTGCTGGACGAGGCGGCGAAAACGCCGACATAGTACCTGTCGTCAGACTGCCGGCGCGGCCGGCGCGCCGAACCAGCCGATGACGGCGCCGATGATCAGCATCACGCCCAGCCAATGGCCGGCATCGATCAGGGTCAGGGCCCAGCCGAAACCTTCATAGCGGTGGTTGACGGCAAGCGTGGTGGCGATGAAGCCCAGCCAAAGCACGAACCCGAACAGCAAGCCCGCGACCGGGTTCGGCTCGCCGCCGGTGATTGCCCCCACCACCAATGTCAGGACAAGCGCCATGACCAGCTCGGCGACGAAGCTGACGATGAAGGGAACGGCCGAGCGTTGCATGGTGGCCGGGTCGAGCTTGGCCGCCTTCAGCCAAGGCTTGCTCAGGCTCATATACCAGGCTGCGCCGAACAACCATGCGACGACGGCGGCGACAACCACCGCCAGCCAGTTCACGACCGAAAAATCCATGCTTTCCCCTCCAGATCGAGACGCGATGGAACGCTTGTTCGGCGATCGCGTCAAGCGAGGCGCCAGACGGTCGTGCGCTTGACTTCGGCATCCTCCAGCACGCGCGTCACCGGAACCTGGTAGACAGCAAGCGATTGCAGCCCGGTCCTGGGGAGGTAGGCGCGGCCGGGATCGCCGACGAGGATCTCGGCGCCGCGCGCCTTCAGTGACGCGAACCAGGGCAGCAGCCTGTCGGCGAAAGCCTTGTCGTAGAAGACGTCACCGGCAAGCACGACGTCCCAGCCATCGTCGGAGCCGACGCAATCCGTGCCGAGGAACTGCGCTTCGACGCCGTTGGCTTCGAGGTTAAGCGCGATCGCCGTCTCGCAGAACGGATCGATGTCGGCGGCGATCGCCTGCCTCGCACCCGCTTTCATCGCGGCTATGGCGACGAGGCCCGAGCCGGAGGCGAAGTCGAGCACGCGTCTGCCGCGCACCGCCCCGGGATTGTCGAGCACATAGCGGGCGAGGCCCTGGCCGCCGGCCCAGGCGAAGGCCCAGAAGGGCGGCGGCAGGCCGATCTCGGCCAACTCCTCCTCGGTGCGCAGCCAAAGGTCATGTGCCTCGTCGGCGAGGTGCAGCAGCACTTCCGGCACATGCGGCGGCGCCATCAGCGCTGTGTTGTCGAGGATGAACTTTTTGGCGCTTTTCGGCGTGAGCCTGGTCACGGCGCCGGGTTGAGCTTGGCCATGCGGCAGACCTCTTTCCATTCGGCCGGCGTCACCGGCTGCACGGAAAGCCGGCCGAGCCGGACCAGCGCCATCTCGGCGAGCTTGGGATTGGCCTTGACCTGTTCCAACGTCACCGGCTTCGGCACGTCCTTGTAGGCGCGGATGTCGACGCATTCCCAGCGCGGATCGTCGGTCGTCGTATCGGGATGCGCCAGCGCGCAGACCTCGGCGATGCCGACAATGTCGAGCCCTTCATTGGAATGATAGAAGAAGCCGAGATCGCCGATCTGCATCGCCTTCATGTTGTTGCGGGCGGCGTAGTTGCGCACGCCGTCCCACTGCGTGCCGGCCTTGCCCTTGGCCTTCAGCGCCTCGAAGGAAAAGACCGAGGGTTCGGACTTGAACAGCCAGTAGTTCATGCTCGTATTCCTCCTTGGCGCACGGACCTGAATTAACTAGCCGCCGGCTTGTTGAAGGTCCAGTTCCACTGACGGATCTCGACGCTCTCGAACAGGCCCGCCTTGGCGTAAGGGTCGGCTGCCGACAGCGCCTGCGCTGCAGCCAGGTCCGGCGCCTCGACCACGACGAGGCTGCCGTCCGGCTTGCCCTCGGCGTTGAGGAAGGGACCGGCGAAGGCCAGCTTCCCCTCGCCGTTCAGGCCTTCGAGAAACGCGACATGGGTCGGCCTGGTGTCGATGCGCAGCTGCAGGCTGCCGGGCTTGTCCTTGCAAATCAACGCAAACAGCATTTTTCAACTCCGATGGTTCAGATGTCGGTTTCGGTCTTGAGCGGGCGTGTCATCAGCGCGGTCACGGCCTGGCCGATGGTGATCCTGCCGTCGAGGATGGCGGCGACGGCCGAAATGATCGGCGCCTCGATGCCGCGCTCGGCGGCGATGCGGGCGGCAATGCCCGCCGTCGGCACGCCTTCGGCAAGCGGCAGGCCGGCAAGCGGCTTGCCCTGGCCGAGCGCCAGGCCATAGGCGAAATTGCGCGATTGCCTCGAGGAGCAGGTGAGCAAGAGGTCGCCAAGGCCGGAAAGCCCCATCAGCGTCTCCGGCCTGGCCCCGAAAGCGGCGCCGATGCGGCGCAATTCGACGAAGCCGCGCGTCACCATGGCGGCCTGGGCGCTTGCGCCAAGACCCGCGCCGGTGACGGCGCCCGCGGCGATGGCAAAGACGTTCTTCAGCGCGCCGCCGATCTCGACGCCGATCAGGTCGTCGCTGGAATAGCAGCGCAGATTCTCCGCCGAGAAGCGCGCGGCAAGCTCGGCCGCCAGTTCCGCCTCGCGGGCCGCGACCACGACCGCCGTCGGCAGGCCGCGCGCGACATCGCTGGCGAAGCTCGGGCCGGAAAGTGCTGCGACCGGATTGCCCGGCAGGCTTTCCTCGACAATCGTCGAGAGCAGCGCGCCGGTGTCGCGCTCGATGCCCTTGGCGCAGAGCACAAGCGGTATGCCCGCAGGAACGTGGTTGTCGGCTTGGGCCAGGACGGCGCGCAGCGACTGCGCCGGCGTCACGGCGAGCACGCAGTCGGCGCCGTCGAGCGCGGCCGCCATGTCGCTGGTGGCCGCGATGCCGGGCGCGATCTTGATGCCAGGCAAATAGCGCGGGTTCTCGCCGCGGGCGATGGCGGCGACGGTATCAGCGTCGCGCGCATAGAGACGCACATCATGGCCGGCGCGCAGCATGGCAAGGGCCAGCGCCGTGCCCCAGGCGCCGCCGCCGAGCACCGCGACGCGCCAGCCGCTGCCGGATTTCCTGCCGCTCGTTTCCTTCGCGCTCATGCCTTGGCCCCGCGCCGACCCGAGCCGACCAGGGGCGCGGAAACGCTGTCGAGCGGCCAGCGCGAACGTGGCACGAAGTCGGCGCTGTTTTCGTCGGCGATGCCGGCGCGCAGGCGTTCGATGCCGGCCCAGGCGATCATCGCCGCATTGTCGGTGCACAGTTTCTGCGGCGGCGCGACAAAGGCGAAGCCGGCTTGCGCGCAAAGCGCTTCAAGCGTCGCCTTGATCGTGCGGTTGGCCGCAACGCCGCCGGCGACGACCAGCGCCGGTTTTGCCTGATCGGGAAATTCCTGGCGGAAGCGGGCAAGGGCGCGGCCGACACGGTCGCCCAGCGCGTCGGCCACCGCCGCCTGGAAGGAAGCGCAGATGTCGGCGACGTCCTGGTCGCTCAACGGCGCAATCGCGGTCGCCGCCTGGCGCACCGCCGTCTTCAGACCCGAGAAGGAGAAATCCGGCTGCGCCGAGCCTTTCATCGGGCGCGGGAAGGCGAAGCGGCCGGCGTCGCCTGTCGCCGCCGCCTTCTCGACATTCGGGCCGCCGGGATAGGGCAGGCCGAGCATCTTGGCCGTCTTGTCGAAGGCCTCGCCGAGCGCATCGTCGATCGTGGTCGCCCAGCGCTGGTAGTCGCCGACGCCGCGCACCGCGACGATCTGGGTGTGGCCGCCGGAGACGAGCAGCAGAAGGTAAGGGAAGTCCAGCCCGTCGGTCAGCCGCGCGGTCAGCGCGTGGCCCTCGAGGTGGTTGATGGCGATCAGCGGCTTGTTCGCGGCGGCCGCGATCGCCTTGGCCGTCATCAGGCCGACGATCAGCCCACCCACCAGGCCAGGCCCCGCCGTCGCGGCGATGGCGTCGACCTCGTCCAGCGACACCTTGGAATCTTCAAGTGCCGCCTCGACGATGCCGTCCAGAGCCTCGACATGGGCACGCGCGGCGATCTCCGGCACGACGCCGCCGAAGGCCGCATGCTCCTCGATCTGGCTCAACACCACGTTGGACAGGATTTCGGGCGCGGCGCCGCCGTCCAGCGCCACAACGCTGGCCGCCGTCTCGTCGCAGCTCGTCTCAATGCCCAGAACGCGGATCAATTGGTCGCTAGCCTCAAAGATTGTATCACCGGAGGTCTATCGATATTCAGGTGATGCCGGCCTGCAAATGACGGGTTCCTGCGCTTCCGGTGCTCACGTACTTCAAGTACGCTCCGCTCCGGTTCTCGGAACCCACCATTTTCGGCTCGGCCTGACCTGAATCTCGACAGACCTCGGCCAAGGACGGGGTTATCACGGACCGCGCGCCATGCAAACTTTGAAAATCGGAACACGCGGCAGCCCGCTGGCGCTGGCACAGGCGCATGAGACGCGGGCGCGGCTGATGCAGGCGCACGGGCTGCCGGAGCAGGCGTTCGAGGTGGTGCCGATCTCGACCAGCGGCGACCGCATCCAGGACCGGCCGCTCTCGGAAGCCGGCGGCAAGGGCCTGTTCACCAAGGAAATCGAGGAAGCGCTGCTCGACGGGCGCATCGACATCGCCGTGCATTCGTCGAAGGACATGCCGACGGTGCTGCCCGACGGGCTGGAGCTTGTCACCTTCCTGTCGCGCGAGGACGCGCGCGACGCTTTCATCGGCAAGCGGGTGAAGCGGATCGCCGACCTGCCGCATGGCGCGGTGGTCGGTTCGTCGTCGCTCAGGCGCCAGGCGCTGCTTCGCCGCATGCGCCCGGATTTCGAGGTGGTGATCTTCCGCGGCAATGTGCAGACGAGGCTGCGCAAGCTCGACGAGGGCGTCGCCGAGGGCACGATCCTGGCCTATGCCGGGCTGAAGCGGCTCGGGCTCGAACATGTCGTCACCGACCTGATGTCGCTCGAGGATTTTCCGCCGGCGCCGGGGCAAGGCGCGATCGGCATCGAAACCCGTGTCGGCGACCGCGAGGTCGAAAAAATGCTGGCGGCGATCCATCACGTGCCGACCGGCCAGGCGCTCGCCTGCGAGCGCGCCTTCCTCGCCGCGCTCGACGGCTCCTGCCGCACGCCGATCGCCGGCCATGCGACGGTCGCAGGCGAAAAACTGTCCTTCGCCGGGCTGATCATCTCGCCCGACGGTTCGCAATCGCATGAGGTGCGGCTGGAAGGCGAGGCCGCGGACGCGGCGGAGATCGGGCTTGACGCCGCGCGGACGGTCCGCGCCAGGGCGGGCGCTGAATTCTTCGACGGCTGGGCCTGACATGGTCCGCGTCCTGGTGACGAGGCCGGAGCCCGGCGCGTCGCGCACGGCGCGACACCTCGAAGCCCTGGGATTTCAGCCTGTCCTGCTGCCGCTTACCGAGACGAGGGCATTGCCGGTCGAGTCGGCCATCGGCGCCGATGCCGTCGCGGTTGCGGTCACCAGCGCCAATGCGGTGCGCCATGCGCCAAAGCCGCTGGTCGCGTCGCTTGCGGGCCTGCCATGCCACGCGGTCGGCAAACGGACGGCCGAGGCCTGCCGCGCGGCGGGATTTTTATCGGTCGCGGAAGGTCCGGGCGATGCCGAGGCGCTGGCCGACGCCATCGCCGGCGGCCTTGCCGGCAAGGCAATCGTCTATCTGTGCGGCCGCGTCCGCTTTCCGGTGTTCGAGCAGCGGCTGACGGCGGCCGGCGTGCATGTCCAGGCAATCGAGACCTACGACACGACAGGCGTCGACTATGGCGATGCCGATGTGGTCGCCCGCCTGTCGGGCCGGCCGGTCGAGGCCGCGCTGCTCTATTCAGCCAAGGCCAGCTTAGCGCTGGTCGGCCTGATGGCGCGGCCGACGCTACGGTATCTCTTTGAAAAAACGCAGTTCCTGGCGCTCTCGACGCGCGTCGGCCAGCCGATGGAAGGCATTGCCGGCAGCAGGGTCCGCGTCGCGTCCCAGCCTGAGGAAGAGGCGTTGCTCGCGCTTTTGTCGCAACCGCGCTAGGCCGCGTCATCACACCGCCCCTTTTCACCGCTTGGTGATGTGCTAGAGCATCCTGACGCTCTGGACCCTTCGATCCATCCCAAGCCAATTGCGGAGCCCAAGCATGGTCAAGACGCCGAAGATGCGACATTCGAAGACCCGGCGCGAGCCGGTGACCATCGAACTCGAGCCCGGCGCCGTCTCGCGAATCACCGACGAGGATGCCGCGAAGGCCAAGGCCGCGCAGACCGACGAGGCGAAGGCGGAAGAGGCTGCGGCCGCTTCGCAGCCGGAGGCGCCGGAAGAGCCGATCCATGCCGAGCAGGCCGATATCGAGCCGTGGGAGCATAGCGACGCCGCCCAGGCAGCGGCCGAAAGGCCCGAAGCCGCCAAAGGCGAGCCCGAGGCGCCGTATCCAAGCGACTCCGATGAGCCGAGGAGCCAGCCCCAGGGCTTCGACTACAATTTCGAGGACGCATCCGCGCCTGGGTCCAGCGCCCCGGCATCGAAATCAAGCGAGACGCGGGCCGAGGATCGCGCGCCGCAGCCGCCGCGCAGAACCGGCGTCAGCGCCATCGCAGCGGGGGTCATCGGCGGCGTGATCGCGCTTGCCGGCGCCGGCCTGCTGCAGGCGGTCGGCCTGCTTGGCGCGCCGGGATCGAACGGCGGATCGCTCGAAGGCGTCAATGGCGAGATCGCGTCGCTGAAAAGCGAGATCGCGGCGCTGAAGGAAAGCGGCGACAAGGGAGCCTCCGCCAAGGTCGAGGGTCTGTCCACGGCGATCGAGCAGGTCAAGTCCGATGTGGCGGCGTTGAAATCCTCGGCGGGCCAAGGCGGTGACAGTGCCGCGCTCAAGGCGCTCGGCGACAAGGTCGGCCAGATCGAGACCGCCGTTGCCGATCTGCAGAAGAACGGCAATACGGCGCCCGTCGATCTCGGTCCGCTCAACGAGAAGATAGCCGGGCTCGACGCTCTGGTGAAATCGACCGGCGACGCGGCCAAGGCCGAGGATGGCCGGCTGGCGGCGCTGGAACAGTCCGTGTCGCAGCTTTCCGGCAAGGTCGAGGCGCAGGCCTCGCAGCCCAAGATCGCGCTGGCCATTGCCGCCTCGGCGCTGAAGGCGGCGCTCGACCGCGGCGCGCCCTTCGCGACCGAGCTCGACACCTTCGCGGCCATCGCGCCGGACGCGCCCGAGCTCGCGGCGCTGCGCTCCTATGCCGATAAGGGCGTGCCGACCCGCGCCACCATCGCGTCGGAGGCCGAGACCGCCGCAAACGCCATGGTCGAGGCGGCAAAGCCTGTCGACCAGGATGCCGGTTTCTTCCAGAGCCTGGTGTCGAGCGCGGAATCGCTGGTCAAGGTGCGGCCGGTCGGCAGCGTTGAAGGCAAGGGCGCGCCCGAAACCGTCGCCCGCATGGAAGTGGCGGTCAACCAGGGCGACTACGCCAAGGCGCTCAGCGAATATGACACGCTGCCCGACGCCGCGAAGGCGGCCGGCGCCGACTTTGCCGGCAAACTGAAGGCGCGGCTGGAGGTCGAAAAGCAGCTCGAAGCGCTGATTGCCGGCGCGACGAAGGCGTGAGGACGAACAGATGATCCGCCTTCTCGCCTTCCTCTCCGTCGTCTTCGCGCTGGGGCTGGGCTTTGCCTGGCTGGCCGACCGTCCGGGCGAGATGCTCGTCACCTTCAACGGCTACCAGTACCAGGTCACGCTGATGGTGGCGGCGGTGGCGATCGTTGCCGTCGTCGCCGCGGTGATGATCGTCTGGTGGCTGATCAAGTCGTTGTGGAACAGCCCCTACACGATCTCGCGCTATTTCCGCGTGCGCCGCCGCGACCGCGGCTACCAGGCGCTGTCGACCGGCATGATCGCGGCCGGCGCCGGCGACGGCGCGCTGGCGCGCAAGAAGACCAAGGAAGCGGCGAAGCTGATCAACGCCGACCAGGAGCCGCTGATCAATTTGCTCGACGCGCAGGCCTCGCTGCTCGAAGGCGACCATAAAGGCGCGCGCGAGAAATTCGAGCGTATGCTCGACGATCCCGAGATGCGGCTGCTCGGCCTGCGCGGGCTTTATCTGGAAGCCGAGCGGCTCGGCGACCGCAATGCCGCGTGCCACTATGCCGGCCGCGCGGCGGCGGTGGCGCCGCAGCTCGCCTGGGCGGCGGAGTCGACGCTGGAGGAACTGACCGAACGCGGCGACTGGGATGGCGCGCTGAAGCTGGTCGAGGGGCAAAAATCGACAAGGCAGATCGAGCGCGACGCGGCCAACCGCCGCCGCGCCGTGCTGCTGACGGCCAAGGCGCAGGCGCTGGTCGACAGCGACCCGAACGCGGCCCGCACCGCGGCGCTCGAAGCCAACAAGCTGGCGCCCGATTTCGCGCCGGCCGCGGTGATCGCCGCCGATCTGGTTATCCGGCAAAACGACGTGCGCAAGGGCGCCAAGATCCTGGAAGCCGCCTGGAAGGCCGAGCCGCATCCCGACATTGCCGAGCTTTACACGCATGCGAGGCCGGGCGATGCCGTGCTCGACCGTCTCAACCGGGCGAGGAAGCTGCAGGAATTGAAGAGGAAC
>NZ_RZSB01000158.1:0-9533 GCF_004023285.1 Mesorhizobium sp. M2A.F.Ca.ET.067.02.1.1 | reverse complement strand
TTACAAGGTGACGCTGGACCCGGTGCGATCGGCTTGAAGTGAAAGTAAACCGTCGGCGGTACAGCGCCCCCCTCTGGCCTGCCGGCCATCTCCCCACTTGGGGGGAGATCAGCAGCTTTGGCGCCTCGCTCCTTCGGCAACGTCGGCGATTGGGGAAATCAAACGCGACAGCTAACTCCCTCAAGTGGGGGAGATGTCCGGTAGGACAGAGGGGGCGCGAAGGATAGCTACGTTTGCGGTATTGAGAGCGTCAATCCGGATAACAAGCGCGCGGAATGTTCGGCCAGACCGCGGTGTCGCAATTGGCATCCTTCTGGCGCTGCTTGAAGGCGGCGCTGACCGGGCCGGTGACGATCGGGTCGACGCCGTCGGGGGCATCGGCGAACATCTGCTGCGCCGTTTGGGCATCGGGCGGCGAGATCGGATCGGCTTGCCTGAGCGCCGCCGCCGACTGCGCGGCGCCCGCCGCGACGAGCAGGCCAAGCGCCGCCCACGCGAAAACCGGACGCAATCTGGACATCTGATCGGTCATGAACATGAAATCGCCCGGCCCCTCAAAGGTTCCGCCTTGGTTAACAGATTCATTTCACACCAAGACGTTTAAGAATCAGTGACCATTATTTGGGGTCGGGCCTCCCCTTTCGCAAATGCGAAAAACCTTGTATGAGCCGCGCAACCGAAAAAGGCGGCGCTTGTTAAGCCTGCCGCCTGCAACGTTCCCGAGACCAGAAAAATGAACCTCCGAAATATCGCGATCATCGCGCACGTCGACCATGGCAAAACCACGCTGGTCGATCAGCTTCTGAAACAGTCCGGAGCCTTCCGCGACAACCAGCGCGTCGCCGAACGCGCCATGGATTCCAACGACCTCGAAAAAGAGCGGGGCATCACCATCCTGGCCAAGGCGACCTCGGTCGACTGGCACGGCACCCGCATCAACATCGTCGACACGCCCGGACACGCCGATTTCGGCGGCGAGGTGGAGCGCATCCTGTCGATGGTGGATTCGGCGATCGTGCTCGTCGACGCTGCCGAAGGGCCGATGCCCCAGACCAAGTTCGTTGTCGGCAAGGCGCTTAAGGTCGGCTTGCGGCCCATCGTCGTCATCAACAAGATAGACCGTCCCGACGCCCGCCATGTCGAGGTTGTCAACGAGGTGTTCGACCTTTTCGCCGCGCTCGACGCCACCGACGAGCAGCTCGATTTCCCGATCCTCTACGGGTCGGGCCGCGACGGCTGGGTGTCGGAAAACCCCGAAGGTCCGAAGGACCAGGGCCTAGCCCCGCTGTTCGACCTCGTCGTCAAGCATGTGCCGGCGCCGACCGTCCATCCGGGTCCCTTCCGCATGATCGGCACCATCCTGGAAGCCAATCCGTTCCTTGGCCGCATCATCACCGGCCGCATCGAGTCCGGCACGCTGAAGCCCAACCAGGCGGTCAAGGTGCTGCATCACGACGGCACGCAGATCGAGGCCGGACGTATCTCGAAAATCCTCGCCTTCCGCGGCCTCGAGCGCCAGCCGATCGAGGAAGCGCAGGCGGGCGACATCGTCGCCATCGCCGGCCTGTCGAAAGGCACCGTCGCCGACACGTTCTGCGACCCGCAGGTGAGCGAGCCGCTGCATGCGCAGCCGATCGACCCGCCGACGGTCACCATGTCCTTCCTCGTCAACGACAGCCCGCTTGCCGGCACCGAGGGCGACAAGGTGACCAGCCGCGTCATCCGCGACCGCCTGCTGCGCGAGGCCGAGGGCAATGTCGCGCTGAAGATCGAGGAATCGGCCGAAAAGGACTCCTTCTTCGTTTCCGGCCGCGGCGAATTGCAGCTTGCGGTGCTGATCGAGACGATGCGCCGCGAGGGTTTCGAGCTTGCCGTGTCGCGGCCGCGCGTCGTCATGCAGAAGGGCGAGAACGGCGAATTGCTGGAACCGGTCGAGGAAGTCGTCATCGACGTCGACGAGGAGCATGCCGGCGTCGTCGTGCAGAAGATGTCGGAGCGCAAGGCCGAGATGGTCGAGCTGCGTCCTTCCGGCGGCAATCGCCAGCGCCTCGTCTTCCATGCGCCGACGCGCGGCCTGATCGGCTACCAGTCGGAGCTGTTGACCGACACGCGCGGCACCGCGGTGATGAACCGGCTGTTCTTCGCCTATGAGCCTTACAAGGGCGAGCTGCCCGGCCGCACCAATGGCGTCTTGATCTCCAACGAGCAGGGCGAGTCGGTCGCCTACGCCATGTGGAATCTGGAAGACCGCGGCCCGATGATCATCGATCCGGGCGTCAAGGTCTATCAGGGCATGATCATCGGCATCCATTCGCGCGACAACGACCTCGAAGTGAATGTGCTCAAGGGCAAGAAGCTCACCAACATCCGCGCCGCCGGCAAGGACGAGGCGGTGAAGCTGACGCCGCCGATCCGCATGACGCTGGAGCGGGCTCTCGCCTGGATCCAGGACGACGAGCTGGTCGAGGTGACGCCGAAGACCATTCGGCTGCGCAAGCTCTATCTCGACCCGAACGAGCGCAAGCGTTTCGAGAAGGCCGCCAAGGTGATGGGCGCGGCGTAAGCTTTCCAGCCAAGGGTTCAAAAGAGGGAGCGTGTGCTCCCTCTTTCGTTTCAGCGGCACGCGGCCGACAGGATGGCGCGGCAATCCGCCTCGTCGGCTAGACCGATGCGCACCGCCAGGCCGTCCCGAACCGGCTTGCGCAAGGCTTTCGCGCCATCCGGTTCCATGGTCAGTCGCCTTCGGTCGTCCAGGGCCTGGAGTCTTGACCGCGAAAGGCCGAGCTCGCCGGCAAGCAGGCGGTCCAGCCGCAAAGGCGTCGTCCCCTCCAGCCGAAGCTCGAGCGCGAGGGCGTTGGCGTGTCCCGGCTCTCGGTCGAGCGGCTCCTTTCGAACCGTGACATCGGGAGATTCCTCGACCCGTCCGGCTCGGTTGCGCAGCGGGGCGGCATCGAAGGCATAGCGGCGCGCAAGCGCCGGATCGTTGCTTTCGAGCCTGCCAGCAGCGCCGGCTCGATATCGTGGCGGTTTTGTCGTTCCAGGATGGTGAAATTCCAGGAGTTTTCGCAGCCGCTGCAGCGATAGATCAGCCAGACGTCGATGCGCTTGCCATTGGCATTGACGCGGAATTTCTCGCTGCATTTGTATGGTCTGAAGCCGCCGCAGCGGTTGCAGTTGATGAAAGGTCGTGGCGCGATTGCGGGCGCGATCGTCCAGAGGACACGCAAGGTGGAAGACATGCCGGTAGGCCCTTCCCGTCGGGAAGTCCGTCAGGCCGGCAATGTCCGAGATGCCCTTCATGGGCACGGCGTGGCGAAAGACTGTGTTGTCTGGAAATCAAGCGTCGGCGCGATAGCACTCGACGGCGGTTCAGCAATGCCAAACCGGTCTCGAACCGCCGCCTGAAGAACACGTGAAAATGGAGCAGGCGGCGCCAATGGCCGCGCCTGCGGTGCATTCAGAGGAGTTGGCGAGACCGGCGGTTACTGAGGCAAAGTGATGCTCGAAAATGGATGTCGGGCGGGTCTTGTAGCTAAGGCTGAAGGGAACGGCAAGAGCAGCACAAGAGCAGCAATTGTCGGCGTCGGCGCTGCCCCTCATCCGCCTGCCGGCACCTTCTCCCCGTGAACGGGGAGAAGAGGGCTGGCCGCGATGCTGGTGCCTATCCTGCAACGCCGGCGACTGACGAAAGCAGCCATGAGAGCGTCCTTCGCCCCGTTTACGGGGAGAAGGTGCCCGAAGGGCGGATGAGGGGGCGGCGCCGGCGCTGCTAGCTATTGTCTCCTTGCTCAACGATCGCATCTTGCCAGGCGTGCCAAATGTGATGCGATCCGGTATGGTCTGTTCCTGTTCAAAAGGAAGCGCTCTCATGCATCTCGCCTCGCTGCTGATCTTCGCCGCCGCGCTCTTTGTCGCCGCCGGTTCGCCCGGCCCATCGATCGCCGCACTCGTGGCGCGGGTGATCTCGAAAGGGTTCCGCGACGTCTTCCCCTTCCTGCTGGCGATGTGGATCGGCGAGGCGATCTGGCTGTCGCTGGCGGTGTTCGGGCTGGCCGTAGTGGCGCAGACCTTCCACTACGCCTTCGTCGTCGTGAAGTGGATTGGCGTGGCCTATCTCGCCTGGCTAGCGTTCAAGATGTGGACGGCGCCGGTGGAGGCCAAGGAAGGCGAGATGCCGCGCGAGGATTCGCCTGTGAAACTGTTCTTTGCCGGCATGGCGGTGACGCTCGGCAACCCGAAGATCATGATGTTCTATCTGGCGCTGCTGCCGACCATCATCGATCTCGCCTCGGTCAGCGTCGTCGGCTGGGTCGAGCTGACGCTGACAATGGCTGTCGTGCTGGTCGTCATCGACCTAGCCTGGGTGCTGGCCGCTTCGCAGGCGCGCCGGCTTCTGAAAAGCAAGCACGCCATGAAGATCGCCAACCGCGTCAGCGCCACGACCATGGCGGGCGCCGCCGCGGCAATCGCCGCGCGCTAAAGCAATTCCAGAAAAAGTGTGAGCGGTTTTCCGCCCGGAATTGCGTCAAACAAAAAGTTAGAGCGGTTCGCCGTTTCCGTGAAACGGTGAACCGCTTAGGCGCCGGCCTCACATCATCTCGATGATCGGCGCGATCTCGACGCTGAAGGCCGGGTCCATCAGGATCGGGCACTCTTTGGCTTTGGCGACGGCATCGTCGATGTCCTTGGCCTCGACGATCGTGTAGCCGGCGGTCGGATTGCTGCCGCCATTGTTCTCGACCTTGCCGCTGGGCAGAACCGTCTTGGACATGCCGACCGGATTGCCGCCGTCGACCACGGCCGAGCCGAGCTTGCCGTACCAGCCGGTCCAGGCATCCATAGCCGCTTTGCGTTCGGCCTCGTCGGTCGGCATCTTGCCGGAGCCGTGATAGACATAGAGAAATTTCGCCATGTTCTCCTCCCTTGTCGGCGGCGTCGAACCGGCACGCGGCCACGCCGCTTGCGATATGCGGCTGCGCCGCAACCCTGATCATCCGACCAAATGGCGGGATGGGCAACGAAAAATTCGGTATTGCTAATATAATGACAGCGGCCGCTATCGCGCCATGGCGTGGTATTCGGGATTTGGCCGCATGTCGACCGCGGCGGCCACGCGGTTCGACATATTGAAGAACGCGGCGGTCGAGGCGATGTCCCAGATGTCGCGGTCCGAAAAGCCGGCCTGGCGCAAGGCGGCTCGGTCGGCTTCCACAATCCTGGCCGGCTCCTCCGTCAGCTTCACGGCGAATTCGAGCATGGCGCGCTGGCGGTCCGACAGATCGGTGGCGCGGAAATTCATCGCCATCATCTCGCCCAGCGCCGGCTCGCCCGACAGCTGACGCACCGCCGCGCCATGCGCGGTGAGGCAGTAATAGCAATGGTTGATCGAGGAGACGGCGACCGCGATCATCTCGCGCTCCAGCTTCGACAGGCCCGAATCGCCCAGCATCAGATCGTTGTACATGTCGGTGAAGGCGCGCAGCTTCTTCTCGTCGAAGGCGTAGGCGAGCAGCACGTTGGGCACGAGGCCGAGCTTCTCCTCGCATTTGGCGAAATAGGCTTTCGTCGACTCGCTCAGCTCCGCCTGGACAAGCTCAAGCGCGGTTATTTTGCCGGTCATATGGGTTCTCCTTGCAGGCCGATGGCGTCAGTTCGAATTTTTTTATGCGTCGTCAAACCTTTGTCGCGAAACGGCGGTCATCTGCTACGATAGCCACAAAAGCATAAGACGGGAGGGAAGAAGCGTCATGGCCAGCGTGAAATCCAAGCCGAAGAAGAAAGCCGCCGCCTTGAAAGCGGAGGAGAAGCCGGCAAGGCTTGCCGATTATCTGCTTGCCCGGGCGCCCGCCGAGGATATCGCGGCCTATGACGCGGCCGACCTGGAACGCGCAGGCGAGCTCGCAGCCCGAGCGGTGGCCAGCCACAGGAAGGGCGAAAGCGTCGTCGCCGTCGATGCCGATTCGGGGGTTGCCTGCGACGGCCGGCCGGTCACGGTCATCACGGTCGTCAACGACAACATGCCGTTCCTGTTCGATTCCATCCTGGGCGAGATCACCGAGACGAGCGGCCAGCCGACGCTGGTCACCCATCCGATTGTTACCGTCCGTCACGGCAAGGCCGGCGTCGTAGAGGTTCTGGGCGACGGTGGCAAGGAGGATGACGAGCACGAGCGGCTGAGCGTTGTCCACGTCCACATTCCAAGGCTGACCGCGGAGGAGGCGAAGAGCCTTACCGAGCGGCTGCGCAAGATGCTCTCCCAGGTCCGGGCCGCGGTCGTCGACTGGAAGCGTATGCTCGCCCGCCTCGACCAGGCGATTTCCGAGTTCCGCTATTCCGCGGTGCCGCTCGACAAGAAGAGCGTCGCCGAGGCGATCGCCTTCCTCGAATGGCTGCGCGACGACAATTTCACCTTCCTCGGCATGCGCGAGTTCAAATATGTCGGCGGCGAGGAGAGCGGCTCGCTCGAGCGCGCCGACAAGCCAGGGCTCGGCATCCTGGCGGATCCCGATGTGCTGGTGCTGCGGCGCGGCACCGAGGCGGTGACGACGACGCCGGAGATCCGCGCCTTCTTGCATGGACCGGAGCCGTTGATCGTCACCAAGGCGAACGCCAAGTCCCTGGTGCACCGCCGCATCTATCTCGACTATGTCGGCGTCAAGACCTACACGGCGAAAGGCGCGCTGGCGGGCGAGCTGCGCATCGTCGGCCTTTTCACCTCGACCGCCTACACGCGCTCGGTGATGAAGATCCCTTATCTGCGCTCGAAGGCCGAAACGATCATCGCCAAGTCGGGTTTCAATCCAAACGACCATTCCGGCAAGGCGCTGATCAACGTGCTGGAGAGCTATCCGCGCGATGAGTTCTTCCAGGTTCCGGTGCCGGTCCTGAGAAAGCATGCCAATGCCATTCTCGGGCTGGTCGAGCGGCCGCGGATCAGAGCGCTGGTGCGCGCCGACCAGTTCGACCGTTTCGTTTCGATCCTCGTTTTCGTGCCGCGCGACCGCTATGACAGTGTCGTGCGCGAGAAGATCGGCGCCTATCTCAAGACCGTCTTCGAAGGTCGGCTGTCGGCCTATTACCCGGCCTTCCCGGAAGGCGGGTTGGCGCGCGTGCATTTCATCATCGGCCGTTCCGGCGGCAAGACGCCGAAGATCGAGCAGTCGACGATCGAGGCGGCGATCCGCGACATCGTGCGCACCTGGCAAGACGCGCTCTCCGAGGCGGCGGAAGCGGCCGGCAGCGATCCGGCGCTGAAGGCGATCGCGGCGCGGTTCCCCGAAAGTTACCGCGATAGCTTCTCGGCCGCCGTGGCGCTGGCCGATGCCGGGCGCATCGCCAAAATCAGCGCCGGCAATCCGATCGCCATCGACTATTACCGCCATGCCGACCAGAAGCCGAACCAGGCGGCGCTGAAGATCTACCACCATGGCAGCCCGGTGGCGCTGTCGCGGCGCGTGCCGGTGCTGGAAAATATCGGCTTCCGCGTCATCAGCGAGCGCACCTTCGAGGTCGCCGGCGACCCGGCTGCAACGGTCTTCATCCACGACATGGAGCTGGAGAACAGCTACGGCAACCCAATCAACCTCGCCCATGGCGGGGCGCTGTTCGAGGATGCCTTCCTCTCGGTCTGGCGCGGCGACGTCGACAATGATGGCTATAACGGCCTGGCGCAGACCGCCGGCCTGTGGTCGGGCGAGATCACCATCCTGCGCGCCTATGGCCGCTATCTGCAGCAGGCCGGCATTCCGCAGAGCCAGGATTTCATCGCCGCCGCGCTCAACCGTTATCCGGAGATCGCGCGCGGCCTGCATTCGCTGTTCGTCGCCCGGCTCGGGCCGGCGGCGGAAGGCGACGGCGCGGTGGCGGCCAAGCACCTCAAGGCCAAGATCAGGGACGCGCTGGAAGAGGTGCCCAATATCGATGACGACACCATCATCCGCCGCTACCTCAACCTCATCGAAGCCTCGCTGCGCACCAATCATTTCGTCGCCGATACGAAAGCGAAGGGGCAGTCGCTCGCAATCAAGCTCGACTCGCAGGCGGTCGAGGGATTGCCGGCGCCGCGCCCATGGCGCGAGATCTTCGTCTACGGCTCCGAGGTCGAGGGCGTGCATCTGCGTTTCGGCCCGGTGGCGCGAGGCGGCCTGCGCTGGTCGGACCGCGCCCAGGACTACCGCACCGAGGTGCTGGGTCTGGTGAAGGCGCAGCAGGTCAAGAACGCGGTCATCGTGCCGGTCGGCGCCAAGGGCGGCTTCTATCCGAAGAAGCTGCCGATGAGCGCCGGGCGCGACGCCATCTTCGAGGCCGGCACCTCGGCCTACAAGAACTTCGTCTCCAGCCTGTTGTCGATCACCGACAATATCGGCGTCGACGGGGTCATTCCGCCAGCCGGCGTGGTGCGGCGCGATCCTGACGATCCCTATTTCGTCGTCGCCGCCGACAAGGGCACGGCGACCTTCTCCGACACCGCCAACGCCATTTCGGAGAAGCATCACTTCTGGCTGGACGATGCCTTCGCCAGCGGCGGTTCGGCCGGCTACGACCACAAGAAGATGGGCATCACCGCCAAGGGCGCCTGGGAAGCGGTGAAGCGGCATTTCCGCGAGATGAACCGCGACATCAAGGCTGAGCCCTTCAGCGTGGTCGGCGTCGGCGACATGTCGGGCGACGTGTTCGGCAACGGCATGCTGTTGTCGCCCGCCATCAGGCTGATCGCCGCCTTCGATCATCGCGACATCTTCATCGATCCCGATCCGGACATGGCGGCCTCCCTGGCCGAGCGCCAGCGCATGTTCGCCCTGCCGCGCTCGTCCTGGCAGGACTACGACAAGTCGAAGCTGTCGGAAGGCGGCGTCATCGTCTCGCGCAACCAGAAATCGATCACGCTGCCGCAGGCGGCCGCCGCCGCGATCGGGCTCGCCAAGACCACGGCGACGCCGGTCGAGATCATGAGCGCCATCCTCAAGGCGCCGGTCGACCTTTTGTGGTTCGGCGGTATCGGCACCTATGTGCGGGCTTCCGGCGAAAGCAATCAGGATGTCGGCGACCGCGCCAACGACGCCATCCGCGTCACCGCGCTCGATGTCCGGGCGAAAGTCATCGGGGAGGGCGCCAATCTCGGCGTCACGCAGCGGGCGCGCATCGAGTTCGGCATGAATGGCGGCCGCTGCAACTCGGACGCCATCGACAATTCGGGCGGCGTCAACTGCTCCGACGTCGAGGTCAACATCAAGATCGCGCTGGCTTCCGCCATGCGCAAGGGCTCGCTGACGCGGCCGGCGCGCAACAAGCTGCTCGCCGAGATGACCGACGAGGTGAGCGCGCTGGTGCTCTTCAACAACTACCAGCAGACGCTGGCGCTGTCGCTCGCGCGCAAGCGGGGCCTGGCCGACATCGCGCACCAGGCCCGCTTCATGACAGCGCTGGAGGCGCGCGGCCTGCTCGACCGCGCCGTCGAGACGCTGCCTTCGCCGGCGGCGCGCGCCGAGCGCGAGGCGCGCGGCGAGCGCCGCCGGCGAAGGCAGCGTCTCGAC
>NZ_RZSB01000157.1:0-9671 GCF_004023285.1 Mesorhizobium sp. M2A.F.Ca.ET.067.02.1.1 | reverse complement strand
TTTCTCGACCGCGTGCGCAGCGGCGACCTCGGCTCGCTGCCGGTCATCGTCGGTCTACTGGTGATCTGGACGGTCTTCACCAGCCTCAACCCGGTGTTCGTTTCGAGCAGCAATCTGGTCAATCTCCTGTTCGATTGCTCGACCGTCGGTGTGATCGCGCTCGGCATCGTCTGCGTGCTGATGGTCGGCGAGATCGACCTGTCGGTCGGCTCCATCAGCGGCTTCGCCTCGGCGATGGTCGGCACGCTGTGGGTCAACCAGGGCTGGCCGGTCGCGCTGGCGATCCTGGCCGCGCTGGCCTTCGGCGCCCTGATCGGCTCGCTCTATGCCTTGCTGTTCAACCGCCTCGGCATGCCGAGCTTCGTTTCGACGCTGGCCGGCCTGCTCGCGGTGCTGGGCATGCAGCTCTACATCCTCGGCTCCACCGGCTCGATCAACCTGCCCTATGGCTCGGCCCTGGTGGATTTCGGCCAGCTGATGGTGATGCCGAAATGGGTCTCGCACACGCTTGCCGCGATCCCGGGTTTGGCGATGCTGGTCAGCGGGCTTCGCACCTTCGCGCGCAGACGCGCGGCCAATCTGTCGACGCCGTCCGTGGCCGGGCTCGTCCTGCGCGTCGCCGCCATAACGATCAGCCTCGAGCTGATCGTCGCGTACCTCAACCAGTCGCGCGGCATCCCGTGGATGTTCGGCCTCTTCGTTGGCCTAGTCGTCGCGATGAACTATGCGCTGACCCGGACCAAATGGGGGCGTTCGATGACCGCCGTCGGCGGGAACCGCGAGGCGGCACGGCGTGCCGGCATCAAGGTGCGCGCCATCTATCTCAGCGCCTTCGCCCTGTGCTCGCTGTTCGCCGCGCTGGGCGGCGTGCTTGCAGCCGCCCGGCTCGCTTCCGCCAGCCAGCAGGCCGGCACCGGCGACGTCAATTTGAACGCCATCGCGGCCGCGGTCATCGGCGGCACCAGCCTGTTCGGCGGCCGCGGCAGCGCCTATTCCGCGCTGCTCGGCATCATCGTCATCCAGTCGATCGCCAGCGGGCTGACGCTGCTCGATCTGTCCTCGTCGCTTCGATACATGATCACCGGTGCCGTTCTGGCCATCGCCGTGATCGTCGACTCCCTCGCGCGCCGTTCCCGTGCCTCGCACGGCCGCGCCTGATCCGTTCAAACGAGAAGGGTACACATGGCTCAAGATCTTTCGGGAAAAGTCGCCGCGGTCACCGGCGCGGCATCGGGCATCGGCCTCGAATGCGCCAGGGCGATGCTTGCCGCCGGCGCCCGCGTCGTGCTGGTCGACCGCGCCGAGGACCGGCTGAAGGAGGTCGTCGCCGAGTTCGGCGACGGCGCGATCCCACTGGTGATCGACCTCACCACCCCCGCCAGCGTGGCGACCATGCTGCCCGGCATCCTCGACAAGGCCGGCCAGCTAGACATTTTCCACGCAAATGCCGGCTCCTATGTCGGCGGCGAGATCCTCAACGGTGATCCGGATGCCTGGGACCGCATGCTGAATCTCA
Source organism: Mesorhizobium sp. M2A.F.Ca.ET.067.02.1.1 (assembly GCF_004023285.1). Lineage (NCBI taxonomy): Bacteria > Pseudomonadati > Pseudomonadota > Alphaproteobacteria > Hyphomicrobiales > Phyllobacteriaceae > Mesorhizobium > Mesorhizobium sp. M2A.F.Ca.ET.067.02.1.1. The sequence continues at coordinate 8,155 of NZ_RZSB01000157.1, read as the reverse complement.
ACATCAACTCGGTGTTCCGTTCGGTGCATGCGGTGCTGCCACACATGGTCGGACGCAAGACTGGCGACATCATCGTCACCAGCTCGATCGCCGGGCTGGTGCCCGTCGTCTGGGAGCCGGTCTACACGGCCTCCAAGCACGCCATCCAGGCCTTCGTCCACACGCTGCGCCGTCAGGTCGCCAAGCACGGCCTGCGCGTCGGCGCCGTGGCGCCCGGCCCGGTGGTGACGGCCCTGATCAGCGATTGGCCGAAGCAGAAGCTTGAGGACGAGCTGGCGGCCGGCGGGCTGATGCAGCCTGTCGAGGTCGCGGAAGCCGTCCTGTTCATGCTGACGCGGCCGAGAAACATCACCATCCGGGATCTGGTGATCCTGCCGCAGAGCAATGATTTGTAGTGAGTAGGGGAGTAGGGGAGTAGGGGGAAGAGGATCGGCAGCGGGTGACTTTCCCTACTGCCCTATTCCCTTACTCCCCTACTCCCTTGCTGCTTAAGCAGCCAGATCGCGCAACACGTACTGCAGGATGCCGCCGTTCTTGAAGTAGTCGAGCTCATCCAGCGTATCGATGCGGCAGATGATCGGCAGGTTCTTCACCGTGCCGTCGCCATAGGTGACCTTGGCGACCATCTTCTGCCGCGGCTTGATCGCGTCCAGCCCGTCGATCTCGACCAGCTCGTCGCCCTTCAGATTGAGCGAAGCCCATGAGGTGCCTTCCTCGAAGACGAAGGGGATGACGCCCATGCCGACCAGGTTCGAGCGGTGGATGCGCTCGAAGGACTGGGCGATGACCGCGCGGACACCGAGGAGGTTCGTTCCCTTGGCCGCCCAATCGCGCGAGGAGCCGTTGCCGTATTCGACGCCGGCGAAGATGACCAGCGGCACGCCGTCCTTCCTGTACTCCATCGCCGCGTCGTAGATCGACATCTCCTCCTTGGAAGGATAGTGGATCGTGTAGCCGCCCTCGCGGCCGTTCTCGCCCAGCATATGGTTGCGGATGCGGATGTTGGCGAAGGTGCCGCGCATCATCACCTCATGGTTGCCGCGCCGCGTGCCGTACTGGTTGAAGTCGGCGACGCCGACGCCATGCTCGGTCAGGTACTTGCCGGCCGGCGAGGCGGCCTTGATCGAACCCGCCGGCGAGATGTGGTCGGTGGTGATCTTGTCACCGAAGAGGCCGAGCACGCGCGCGCCCTTGATGTCGCCGACCTTGCCGAAGGCGCGGCCCATGCCGGCGAAATAGGGCGGGTTCTGCACATAGGTCGAATGGTCGTCCCAGGCATAGGTCTGGCCTTCCGGCGCCTTGACCTTCTGCCAGTAGGCGTCGCCCTTGAAGACGTCGGCATATTTGCGGGCGAACAGCTCGCGGGTGACGTTCTTCTCGATGAACTCCTGGATCTCGGCCGAGGTCGGCCAGATGTCCTTGAGATAGACCGGCTTGCCGTCGCTGCCCTCGCCGAGCGGCTCGGTGGTCAGGTCCTTGGTCACCGTGCCGGCCAGCGCATGCGCCACCACCAGCGGCGGCGAGGCGAGGTAGTTCGCCTGCACGTCCGGCGAGACGCGGCCTTCGAAGTTGCGGTTGCCGGAAAGCACCGCGGCTGCGATCAGGCCCTTGTCGTTGATGGTCTTGGAAATCGGCGCCGGCAGCGGGCCGGAATTGCCGATGCAGGTGGTGCAGCCGAAGCCGACCAGGTTGAAGCCGATCTGGTCGAGCTCCTTCTGCAGGCCGGATTTTTCCAGATATTCGGCCACCACCTGGCTGCCGGGGGCGAGCGAGGTTTTCACCCACGGCTTCTGCTTCAGGCCGCGCCGGTTGGCGTTGCGGGCCAAGAGGCCGGCGCCGATGAGCACGCTCGGGTTCGAGGTGTTGGTGCAGGACGTGATGGCGGCGATGACGACGTCGCCATGGCCAAGATCGTGGCCGGTGCCTTCGACAGCATAGCGCTTCGAGATCTCGGCGGCCTTCTTGTATTCGGTCTCCATCGCCTTGGCGAAGCCGGCCGGAACGTCCTGGAGGGCGACGCGGCCCTCGGGGCGCTTCGGCCCGGCCATCGACGGCACGACATCGCCGAGGTCGAGCTCAAGCAGGTCGGTGAAGACCGGATCGGCCGAGCCGGCATCCCGCCACATGCCTTGCGCCTTCGAATAGGCCTCGATCAGCGCGATGCGGCTTTCCTCGCGGCCGGACATGGTGAGGTAGCGGATGGTTTCCGAATCGACCGGGAAGAAGCCGCAGGTCGCGCCATATTCCGGCGCCATGTTGCCGATGGTGGCGCGGTCGGCCAGCGTCATGTTGGAGAGGCCGGGGCCGAAGAACTCGACGAACTTGCCGACGACGCCCTTCTTGCGCAGCATCTGGGTGACCGTGAGCACCAGGTCGGTGGCGGTGACGCCTTCCTTGAGCCTGCCGGTGAGGCGGAAGCCGATGACCTCCGGCAGAAGCATGGAGACCGGCTGGCCGAGCATCGCGGCCTCGGCCTCGATGCCGCCGACGCCCCAGCCGAGCACGCCGAGGCCGTTGATCATGGTGGTGTGCGAATCGGTGCCGACGCAGGTGTCCGGATAAGCGACAGTCTCGCCATCCTCGCTGTTGGTCCACACCACCTGTCCCAGATATTCGAGATTGACCTGGTGGCAGATGCCGGTGCCGGGCGGCACGACGCGGAAGTTGCGGAAGGCCTGCTGGCCCCATTTCAGGAACTTGTAGCGCTCCTCGTTGCGCTCATATTCGAGCTCGACATTGCGGGCGAAGGCCATCGGCGTGCCGAACTCGTCGACGATGACGGAATGGTCGATGACCAGGTCGACCGGCACCAGCGGGTTGATCTTTTCCGGATCGCCGCCGAGCGCCTTGATGCCGTCGCGCATGGCGGCGAGGTCGACCACGGCCGGAACGCCGGTGAAGTCCTGCATCAGCACGCGGGCAGGGCGATAGGCGATCTCGACGCCGGCGGTGCCCTTGTCGGCCAGCCAGGCGGCGACCGCCTGGATGCTCACCTTGGTGACGGAGCGGCCGTCTTCGTTGCGGAGCAGGTTCTCCAGCAGCACCTTCATAGAATAGGGCAGCTGGGCGATGCCGGTGAGGCCATTCTTCTCGGCCTCAACGAGGTCGAAATAGACATAGTCCGCACCACCCGCGGTCAGGGTGCGGCGGCAATTGAAACTGTCGAGGGATTTTGACACGTGCGATCCGTCCTTGTCTGTTCAGCCTGAAAGGGAACGGACGCCGATGGCATGCAATCACGCGCAAAGGTGCGGGTACGGCCATTTCCGCTGTCCGCTCCCAAGCAACCCGAGCCGTTCAAGGCGGCGCGTGCGCTGGTTCGGCGCTAATTCTGTTCCCGCGCCGACCGCTGGCACGGATGAACCGCATATAGAGAATTTCCTGGAATAGTTCTAGACAGACAAAAGGCAAATTTGTGCGATGCGGCGACGGCCGCGAAACGGTGCTTTCGGAACGGGCAATGATGCGGCTGATCGCCGAAAATCTGGGCGGCGAGCGCGGCGGCGAGGCGGTTTTTTCCGGCATCGGCTTTGCGCTCGACAAGGGCGAAGCGCTCATCGTCACCGGGCCGAACGGCTCGGGCAAATCGACCCTGCTGAGGGTAGTCGCCGGGCTGCTGCCGGTTGCCCGGGGCAAGGTGCTGGTCGAAGGCGGTGGCGAGGCTTTCCCGACGGTCGCCTCCGCCTCGCATTATCTCGGCCATCTCAACGCGATGAAGACGGCGCTCAGCGTCGAGGAGAATCTCGGCTTCTGGCGGGCCTTCCAGGGCGAACCGGCATTGAGCGTCGAGGAGGCGCTGGAGACGGTGGCGCTCGGCGGGCTCGGGCATCTGCCCTTCGGCTTTCTGTCGACCGGGCAAAGGCGGCGGGTGTCGATCGCCAAGCTTCTGGTCAGCCATAGACCGGTATGGCTGCTGGATGAGCCGACGGCGGGGCTGGATAAGGCTTCGGAGGAGCGGTTCGCGGGGCTGATGCGGGGCCATCTGCGCGACGGTGGGATTGTGGTTGCGGCGACGCATTTGCCGTTGGGGCTGGAAGGGGCGCGCGAGCTGCAAATGAAGGTAGCCCGTTGATGTTTGCGCCAGGCCCCCCTCTCTGCCCTGCCGGGCATCTCCCCCTCAAGGGGGGAGATCAGCAGTTCAGGCGCCCCGATGGCCTTGCCACGCTGGAGATTGGCGAAGGCCGGGGTGGCATCCAATCTCCCCCCTTGAGGGGGAGATGGCCGGCAGGTCAGAGAGGGGGGCCTGGGCGCAGGCATGTCAAATCATGCTAGCCCTCTTCCTCCGCGACATCCGCCTTTCCATCCGCGCCGGCGGCGGGGCGCTGGTCGGCGTCATCTTCTTCCTCGCCGTCATCGTCACCATACCGTTCGGCGTCGGGCCCGACCTCAACCTTCTGTCGCGCATCGGCCCGGCGATTCTTTGGATCGCGGCGCTGCTCGCCTGCTTGCTCGGGCTCGACCGGCTGTTCCAGGCCGACCGCGAGGACGGCTCGCTCGACCTTCTTGTCCTCAACGGCGACCGGCACATGCTGGCGCTGACGGTGCTGACGAAATGCCTGGCGCACTGGGCGGGCAGCGTGCTGCCGCTGGTGGTCGCCGCTCCCTTGCTCGGCCTGTTCATGAACATGGAGCCGCTCGGCATCGGCGCCACGGCGCTGACGCTGCTCATCGGCACGCCGGCCATCACCTTCATCGGCGCCGCGGGTGCGGCGGTAGCCGTGGCGCTACCGCGCGGCGGGCTGCTGATTTCGGTGCTGGTGCTGCCGCTCACCATTCCGGTGCTGATCTTCGGCGTTTCGGCAAGCTATGGCGCCGTCGCCGATTCGGCCCCGTTCCTACAGCCCTTCCTCATTCTTGCCGCGCTGACGCTGTTTCTTGCCGTGGTTGGGCCCCTGGCGGCGGCGTTGGCGCTGCGACACGGGACGGATTGAGGCGACGAAGACGTTTATTTCGCTGCGGCGCCGAGACGATTGCGGGAAAGCCGCGGCGGGGCTAGACCAATCCGCGAAAAGCGCGAGCGGTTTTTCCGTCCAAATTGCGTCAGAACAAGGAAATGGAGCGGATCACTGTCTCTATCAAACGGTGAAACGCTCAGAGGAAAGACATGATCGGAACGATTGGCATGGCGGAGAATGGGGAGCGGTCGACGTGAGCACGCACGCCCTGTTCGTCACCGCCGCCTACGCCATCACGGGCGTCGTGCTGACCGTGCTGATCGGCTGGATCCTGCTCGACCAGCGGGCGCGCAAGCGCGAACTCGCGGCGCTCGAAGCGGCCGGTGTGCGTCGGCGTTCGGACAAGGCCGTCAAGCCATGAGCACCGGGACCGAAGCTCCGGCGCCGCGTCGCCGCTTGTTCGTGCTTTTGCCGCTACTGGTGTTCCTGGGACTGGCGGGGCTGTTCCTGTCGCAGCTTCTGTCGGGCCGCGATGTCGCCGAGATCCCCTCCGCGCTGATCGGCCTGCCGGCGCCGCAGACCAGCCTGCCGCCGCTGGAAGGGGTGAACCTGCCGGGACTCGATTCCAAAAGCTTTGCAGGCAGGGTGACGCTGGTCAATGTGTTCGCGTCCTGGTGCGCGCCGTGCCGCGAAGAGCATCCGGTGCTGCTCGGCCTGTCGCAGGACAAGCGCTTCACGCTTGCGGCGCTGAACTACAAGGACCAGCCGGAAAACGCCCGCCGCTTCCTCGGCGATCTCGGCAATCCCTATCAGGCGATCGGCGTCGACCCGGCCGGACGCGCGGCGATCGACTGGGGTGTCTACGGCGTGCCGGAAACCTTCGTCATCGGCAAGGACGGCAAGATCGCCTACAAGCATGTCGGGCCGCTGACACCCGACTCCGTGAGGACGCTGCTGTTGCCGCAAATTGAGAAGGCCTTGGCGGCGCGGGGTTGACGCCCCCTCATCCGGCCGCTTCGCGGCCATCTTCTCCCCTAGGGGAGAAGAGGTTGGCGCCGGCGCTTACCTGTTCCTCTCCCCCTCGGGGAAAGGTCGGATTGCCCCGAATTGCCCTTCGCAATTCGGTTGGCGGTCCGGGTGAGGGCCTGTCGCTCAGCGTAGATCTGCTTGCGGATCTGGTAGAGCATCTCGGAACGGTCGGCGCGCAGATCGGCGAGATCGCGGCCGGACAGGTTCTCGATTTCGGCGACGAGGCGGTTGTACTGGCGGCGCTTGGCGATGCTGACGCGAGCGCGGGAGACAAGATTGTCGAACATGACAGGGTTCCTTTCATGCCGCACTGGTGCGGCCGGTTGTTCCTCCCTGACAATTGCGAGCATGACATAGGAATGGTGCGTTGCAAAAGAAAGATGTTGCAATGCACCATTGCAACCAGCGCATAGCCGGTTAACCGTGGGCTAACGGTTCCTTGCATCCGGCATGGCGGCCTTTGGCGCACGCTCACGCAGTTCTCATCCGTTTTGTCATACAAATTACAGGCCTGCCGTCTTGCCAGAATGGCTGCGGGCTGGCTTGATCCGCCCGTCACCTGATGCCGGGAGGAAACGCATGGCGGCCGCTGATTATTACGAAGTTCTCGATCCGCGCTTCGCGCGCCTGTTCAACGGCAGCGCGCAGGTGGAAAAGCTGTTCACCGGATGCCGCTGGGCGGAAGGGCCGGCCTGGTTCGCCGCCGGCCGCTATGTCGTCTGGTCCGACATCCCGAACAACCGCATGCTGCGCTATGACGAGACCGACGGCAGCGTCAGCGTGTTCCGCCAGCCGTCCGGCAATTCCAACGGCAACACGGTCGACCGGCAGGGCCGGCTGGTGACCTGCGAGCATTCCGGCCGCCGCGTCAGCCGCACGGAATTCGACGGCTCCATCACCACCATCGCCGACAAATGGAAAGGCAAGCGGCTGAACTCGCCCAATGACGTGGTGGTGCGTTCCGACGGCTCGATCTGGTTCACCGATCCGAGCTACGGCATCGACACCGACTATGAGGGCGACAAGGCGGAGAGCGAGATCGGTGCCTGCAATGTCTATCGCGTCGATCCGGAGACCGGCGGTGTCGAGGCCGTCATCACCGACATGGTGCGGCCGAACGGGCTCGCCTTCTCGCCGGACGAAAGCCTGCTCTATGTCGCCGACACCGGCCGCACGCATGGCGAGAAGAACCCGGCGCATATACGCACCTTCACTGTCGGCAAGCACGGCAAGAAGGTTTCGGGCGGCAAGGTATTTGCCGACTGCACGGCCGGCCTGTTCGACGGGTTCCGGCTCGATTCCGATGGGCGCATCTGGACAAGCGCTGCCGACGGCATCCATTGCTACGACCCGGACGGCACGCTGATTGGCAAGGTCAAGGTGCCGGAAGTGACCGCCAACTGCGTGTTCGGCGGCAACAAGCTGAACTGCCTCTACATAGCCGGCACCACCTCGCTTTACATGGTGCGGCTGATGGTCAACGGGGCGAAGACATATTGAGCGAGACTGTTTGGAAATTCTACTCCGGCGGCCATCTGCCGGCGGTTCCTGCGCTTCCGGTGCTCACGGACCTAAAAGTCCGCTCCGCTCCGGTTCTCGAAACCACCACCATATGACTCGCCGGAGCGAATTTCGAAACAGTCTCGGCCGTGCAAGCAACTGAAGGGGAGGGAGAAAAATGCCATTCGTCAACATCCGCATCGTCAAGGAAGTGATCGCCGCCGATCCGGCCGGCAAGAAGGCTGACATCGCCAAGAAGGTGACCGCGGCCATCGTGGAGGCCACTGGGCTTGGCAACAACGATGTCTGGGTGGTGTTCGAGGAGGTCAACGCCCGCGACTGGTATGTCGGCAAGACCGATGTCGAGACGCTGCGGAAGGGATAGCTTCTTCCTTCTCCCACAAGGGGAGAAGGGGAAGATGCGCCACTCACCGCCCGCGTATAAACCCCAAGAAACCCTGCACCGCCTCACGCATCGCCTGCCGGTTCGCGCCCTCCGCCAGGATCGCCTCAATCTCCCCCGGCTTCTTGCCCAGCAGCGTGATTTCCAGCGCCGCCACTTCATACAGCGCAAACGACATCGTCCGCATCACCTCGGCGAGCGCCGCCCGCGCGTAGAGGGAGCGGGGCGAGGCGTGGACCAGCATTGCCGACTTGCCCACGGCAGCGTCGCGCGAGACCAGCCAGTCGAGCGCGTTCTTCATGCCGCCGGGGACGCCATGCGCGTACTC
>NZ_RZSB01000156.1:0-9701 GCF_004023285.1 Mesorhizobium sp. M2A.F.Ca.ET.067.02.1.1 | reverse complement strand
CAACAGGGCTTCATCCCGTCGGGACGGCGACCCTCGGTAACAATCAACGTGAGGCAATGCGGGGGGCAGTTTCTCAATTCGCCCGACAGTTAACCAAGAAGTGTCTTCGCTACTGCATTAGACGAACGCATGAAAACGATCACACAGGCAAGCGACGGGCCTCGCGGCGTGCGCTAATAAGCCGACCATACCCAACAGCACGGACGCATCCCATCAGCTACCCCAGGCCCAGGGTTTGGTCGAATCTCGCGACATCCACGCATAGGTGTTCAGCTTGTCTCATTGAAGACCTCTATGTGCGATCTGATACATTGAGGTACAGTATTCCGGCCCGCGCGGCTTGAAACACGTGGCTTCCTTCCTTGGCACGCCAGTTGCTGGAGACTTCATGCAAGGTCCGCGGCTGGCCGTTCCTTCAAGCAAGGCAAGTCGGGCAAATGAACGTGATAGAAGCCAAGTCAGCAAAGGGGAAGCCCATGCGGATAGCAGTCGTCCGGAACCGTGATTTTACTGGCGTAATCAACCGGTTCGGTCAGCCTTATCCAGAGTCCCCGCACCCTTGGCCGCAAAGTGGTGCGACAGCCCATAGGGTGGTGGCGGCACTACAAGACAGTGGTCACGAGACGCTGTTATGTGAAGGCGACAAAGGACTCCTCGACAGGCTCGAACGATTCATGCCATCCGACCCGCAAGGCCGCCCTTCCGGAGCCGTCTTCAACTTGGCAGAGGGGATTCAGGGCGAGTACCGTTTCACCCACGTCCCAGCCATGCTTGAGATGGCGGGCGTTCCATACACTGGGTCGAGCCCACTCGGACACGGGCTGACGGACGACAAGGTCATCAGTAAGACACTCATGCGCAGCTGCGGCGTGCCCACGCCAAATTTTTGTGTCATGCGCGACAGCACCGAGAGTGCCGGCAATCTCCGATTCCCAGTGGTAGTCAAGCCGCGTCACGAGGACAACAGCTTTGGTTTGCAACTCGTACATGAGCCCGGTCAACTGAGGCAAGCAGTGGAATTGATTGTCACGGAATATGCGCAGGATGCGCTCGTGGAAGAATACATCGACGGGCGAGAAATCCATGTCGCGCTACTGGGAAACGGGCAACCCGAGGTGTTGCCCTTCGCTGAGATCGACTTCGGTGAACGCGAGATTGGCCTTTTGACCTGGGAAGCGAAACACCTCCCGGCCGAGCAGCCTACGACGATTTGCCCGACGCAAATTGAGAGCAGCCTCGCGATTTTGCTGCGGAACATTTCGGTTGCGACCTTCCGTGCCTGCCAATGCCGAGATTATGCCCGCCTCGACATCCGGATCGACCGCTCCGGCCGACCTTTCGTATTGGAGATCAACTCAATGCCAGGGCTCAGTATGAGCTCCGAATTTGTCCTAGCCGGGATCGCTGCTGGACACAGCTACTCGAGCTTGATCAATCGCATCCTCGACGTCGCCCACACGCGATATTTCGGAGTCGGCATTGCCTAAGCTGAGGGTTCAGCATCAGAGGCAAAAAAGACGGAGCTGACAGTTCAGCGGGCCTGCCAGTTTCCAGTCCGCAAGAACCCGAGAAACTGCGGCGACAGCATGACCGTGAGATCCTTTGGCGGCCTTGCAGTGGAGGCGTAGGTCACCATCCGATCGCTGTCGACATCCGCCGCCTTGAGACTCACCGCCTCCGAGCGCGCAACCCCGCGCCATAGGGCGGTGGTCAGCGCAGTGCGCGACTTCAATAAGGGCACCGTTGCCCACAAAGCGCACTACATTGTCGGTGCTCAGGATCGTCGGCAACTTGCGGAGGCTTGCGCGCATAGACCGGATCTCGCGTGGTCCAGCGTCAGCGCTACTGAATGTCTTCTCGACTCGGCGCAGAAGAAAGCCACGCACGGAACGTCTGGCTCAGCGCCGGCCAGGAAAGGCCCTGCGACGTTAGAAGCGCGAAAAATGTTTTGGCCACGGTGCTGAATGGCAAGAGCTTGGCGAGGGGCTGGGCATGCGAATCCGCCAAAGCCAATGGGCGCTTCGCATCGGCAAGAAAGATGACTGTTGAAGTTGGCCCCACATTGATTGCGTTAGGCGATGTCGGCCTCCTCGCTAGCGAGCTCCTTCATCTGGAAAACAGATGGTACCGCCTCCGACTTTATATTGGCGGCGGGGCTGGCAGGTGACGCATAGTGAGCCAGCCTACAATTGCGTCTTGAACAAACCGAGCGAAACGAAGTGCAGATCAAAGACGTCCTCCTTGCGTCTGGCAACGGCGCATTCTTCTATGACGATCAAGCTGCCATTAGGTCCGGCGCAACCCAGGACGGCTTCATCTATGTCGGCGAACCGATAACGCCTGGGTTCACGTCGCTTCGCATTCCGGCATCTTCGCTGAGCGTCGGGCTTGTTCTCACGGACGACACCGTTGTTTGGGGCGACATGATGGGCGTTCAGTACTCTGGTGCTGGCGGACGCGATCCTGTGTTTGAAACTAATCAAATCTCGGATTTGACGTCGCGCGTCGTGGCACCACGGCTTCTCGATGTCGATGCGTCTCTTTATCTTGATGCCTGCGCGAAGGTTTTCGAGCCATTCGAACAGCAGCGGCTATCACTCGCGATTGAGTACGGCGTCAGCCAGGCGCTGCTTCGAGCCGCGGCCTACCTCCAGCGCGCCACAATGGCAGAGGTTGTATGCGCTGAATTCAACTTACCGCTGCCGACGCGCCGGGTCCCGATTTACTGCCAGAGCGGCGATGCTCGCGAAGTCAATGTCGACAAGATGATTTTGAAGGCGGTGGATGTGCTTCCCCACGGTCTGATCAACTCACGGCAGAAATTCGGCGTAGACGGTCAGACCTTCATGGAGTTCGTGAAGTGGGTCGCGAAGCGTACGCGCGAGATCGGCCGTCCCGGGTATAATCCCGTGCTGCATTTCGATGTCTATGGCTGGATCGGTCAAGAAATCGGCCTGGAGCCGCAACGGATCGCCGATTTTATCTGCAGGGTTGTCGATACCGTTCCGGGTTTTACGATCAACATCGAGTCCCCGGCGGACTTTGGTTCGACGCAAGCTCAAATTGAGAACTACGCCGAGATCGTATCCATTTTGGACAGCCGAGGTTCCACTGCTCGAATTGTCGTCGATGAGAGGTGCAACACGCTTGAGGATATTCGGCTCTTTGCCGAAGCGAGAGCCGCGCATCTCATTCAAATCAAGACGCCCGATGTTGGCTCATTGGCTGACACGGCACATGCCGTGCTCCTGTGCAAGGAGAACAAGGTAGGCGCGTACGTTGGAGGAAGCTGTACCGAGACAGATCTCTCTGCCCAAGCTTCTGTCCACATATCGGTGGCGACCCAGGCAGACATGATGCTCGCAAAGCCCGGGATGGGTGTCGACGAGGCATTTTCCATCGTTGGGAACGAACAGAACCGGTTGCTCGCCATCCTGAACCGTCGAGCAAGTAAAAATGTTAGTTGAAAAGGGGCGGTGTGTCGGCAATGCAGAATAGCCTTGAGGGGATCACCGTCGTTGCGGTGGAGCAGGCCGTGGCAGCGCCTTATGCGTCATCTCGCCTTGCGGATGCCGGCGCCCGAGTGATCAAGATTGAACGGCCGGAAGGTGACTTTGCCCGAAGCTACGACAAGTTGGTTCGGGGGCAGAGCGCTTACTTCGTCTGGCTCAACCGGGGCAAGGAGTCGGTTTGTCTAGACCTGAGGTTGGAGGCGGACCGCGAGGTTCTCGACACACTCGTTGCTAGTGCAGACGTCTATATCCAAAATCTGAAACCGGGCAGCATCGAAAAACTGGGTTTCGCGTCTGGGGATCTCCGTCGACGTTTTCCGCGGCTGATCACCTGCGACATCTCTGGATTCGGGAACACAGGGCCGTATTCGCATTTGAAGGCTTATGACCTCATCGTCCAGGCCGAAACAGGTCTATGCGCGATCACCGGCAACCAACAAGGGCCTGCGCGTGTAGGGGTTTCGGTTTGCGACATTTCGGCGGGCATGACAGCACATAGCGCCATTCTTCAGGCCCTCTATCACCGCGAAGTCACCGGTGAAGGCACCAGCATCCAGGTGTCTCTGTTCGATGCCGTCGCCGACTGGATGAATGTTCCGGTTTTGCAAAACGACTACAGCGGCTACCACACGGCACGCGCCGGCGTGAAACACCCGTCGCTCGCGCCGTATGGCGCCTATCGGTGCGCCGACGGCAAAGACGTCATCTTTTCTGTTCAGAACGACCGTGAATGGGTAAATTTTTGCGAGAAATTTCTTAGGCAGCCGGAGCTCACACGCACTCCCGGTTTTGCTGACAACATGGAGCGCCTCGGTCACCGCGCGGAACTTGATGAGATCATTGAACGGCGGTTTTCCGAATTGTCCTGCCACGAAGCAATGCAGGAGCTTGAGGCGGCCGGTTTGGCGTATGGTCGCCTGAATGAAGTCGCGGATATTTCAAATCATCCTCACGTTCGGAGGGTTGGGGTTGGCACACCGAAAGGAATTGTAGATACAATAGCGCCAGCAGCGATCTTCAACTCTGAGCGCTCCTCGCTGCGTCCAGTTCCGGCTCTAGGCGCTCATACCCAGGCTGTCCGCGAGGAGGTTCGAGGGCTTTTGCGCGAAAGAGCCGCGTCAGCGTGAGCGCGCGTTTGAGTAAGGTGAGTCTGCTCGCGGTATATGAAGAGCCTGTCTATCTCGGATCATCTCAGCGCATCGGCCATCCAGCAAGCCCATCGCCGTCACGCTCGCTAACATTGATCACAGGGGCGACTCCATGATCAAGGACACCTTTCCGGCCGTTGAAGGCGCGATGTCTGTACCACGCTGGAGATCCCTGCTCTTTGTACCCGCTCACGTCCCGCTCTTTGTGGAGGCTGCCCATGAGCGCGGGGCAGATGGCGTCATACTCGACCTCGAGGACTCCGTTCCCCAGGATCAGAAGGGAACGGCACGGCGGCAGCTTCCTGAATGCGTTGCAAAGGTAGGCCGGAAGAACGCATCTGTTTTGGTCCGCGTGAATCATGGTTTGCGCGCTTTGGCGGCCGATCTCGATGCAGCGGTGATGGCAGGTGTTAACGCACTGGTTCTCCCGAAGACGGAATCGGCGGAGTGGGTATTAGAGGTCGCGAATGCGGTTTCGGAACTTGAACGGGAAAGAAATCTTCCGCCGGGAGGCATCCGGTTCCTTGCCCAGATCGAGACCCCAGGCGCCTTGCAAAGACTCGCGGCCATTGCGTCGGCGCATCCAAGGATGGTCGCAATGGCGCTTGGTCCTGAAGACTTCAGTGCCGCTGTCGGCGGTGCCCCGGAATTTGATCTGCTCCTGGCCCCGAACCTTGCCGTGCTGTTCGCTGCCCGCGCGGCCGGATTGCTCCCTTTGGGCTTTATTGGAAGCGTTGGCGAGTTCTCGGACACCCATAGACTTCGTGAAACCGCGGCGCATGCGCGGCGGCTTGGCTTTGCCGGAGCTTTGGCGATCCACCCGGCACAAGTGGCCATCTTCAATGAGGCCTTCTCGCCGAGCGCACAGGAGATCGAGTGGGCCCGTCGTGTTCTCGCGGCGGAAAAAGATGCGGCAGGGCAGGGCCGAGGCGCTTTCGCCTTGGATGGAAAGATGATCGATCCACCGGTGATCCGAAGGGCCCAAGAAATTACCGCCTGGGGTCCGGAACCGACTTGGGTGTTTGAGCCTTCTGCGGCTGGTTTAGAGCAGACTTAGTGCGCCCTGGCACAATTATTGCTGTCGCGCCATCGCATTTCGAGATAGATTACATAAATTGGAGTTCGCCCTCGGAAGAGTACCCGTGGAAATCAGGCAGTTAAGATACTTCGTTGGCGTGGTCGAAGCAGGCAGTTTCACCAAGGCCGCTGGCTTTCTGAATGTCGCCCAGAGTGCGCTGAGTCTGCATGTGCGCCAATTGGAGGAAGGCTTCGGCACTCAGCTGCTGATACGCGACAGGACCGGCGTGAGCGTGACGGCGTCAGGAGCCAAACTGCTCGAGCGGGCGCGGGCAATTCTCAAAGAAATTCGACTTACCGAGGTGGAATTGACCAACACAGCCGCTTCCCCTGCCGGGGAGGTGACTATTGGCATTCCGTCTGGAGCTGCTCGCGTCCTGAGCGGTCCGCTGCTTGAGGCGGTGAGACACGAACTGCCCAAGGTGTCCCTCAAGATGGTCGAGGGTATGACGGGACCGCTAGAGGAATGGATGGCGGCTGGACGCTTCAATCTGGCGGTTCTGTACCGCACAGCAGACAGTGTGGGGCGAATGACGGTGCTAGCGCGCGAAGACCTTTGTCTGGTGGTTCCGTCCGGCGAGCCACCGTTTGAAGATGCGATATCTCTGGCCGACCTGCATGCATTCCCCCTGGCGGTTCCCATGCGCAACAACAATGTCAGGCGTTCGGTGGCTGATGTCGTCGCACAACACGGTTGCGCGCTGGACGTCAGGTTTGAAGTGGACTCCCTCTCAACGATCATCAACATGGTCGTAGAGGGAAAAGCGCATTCTATTCTCGCCCCGTCTGCGGTTCAGAAAGAAGCCTCCCAAGGGCTGGTCCGGACTGTCAAGATCGTCGATCCGGTGATTACTCGGTCCGTGGTGCTCGCTGTAAATCCCAAAGATGAGCGTTCTGCGGCCGTTTCTGCGGTCCGCAAGCTCATTCCGAAGGTCGCCAGAAAATTGATTGAAATCGGGGACTGGGCGGCGGTGGCGCCTGAGGCGACCTGACAAACTAACCTGTAAAGCTGGGCATGATCTTTTGCGGCCATTGGGACCAGCCCGATCTGGATTCCAGATGGATTTCGGCAATATTCGATATTTGACCCGCCGCGACCATCGCGATGAAACTGGCTCAAGCGAGTTCAGCAGTTTCGATATCGAAACTGCGCTCGTATGCAAGAATTCAGTCAAGTGGAGCCCGCGATGTCCGACGCCAAGAGTTACGAGCTCTTCATTAATGGCAAATGGCGAGCCGGTGGTAGCCGAGCCACTTTGCCGGTGATCAACCCGGCGACGGAGAAGGTATTTGCCTCAGTGGCCTCGGCTACGGTTTCAGACTTGGATGAAGCTCTTGCTTCGGCAGAACGCAGCCGCAAGGCGTGGTCCTCACGACCCGCCAAAGAGCGTGGCGAGATACTCGTCTCTGCCGCCAGCATTCTGGCAGAGAAAGCTGGCGCCGCAGCCAGGGACCTGTCGTCCGAACAGGGAAAGACGATTGCCGAAGCAACAGGAGAGTACGCGCGCGCAGTCGAAACGCTGGAATGGAATGGCCGGCATGCCGATGAGTTGTCGACCCCGATTCCGTTGGGTCCGAACAGGATGATCGTCCCGGAGGCCCTCGGTGTCGTCGCTGCCTTTACGCCGTGGAACTATCCAGCCGTTCTCATCGCCCGCAAGCTCGCCCCCGCGCTGGCGGCAGGCTGCCCGGTGATCCTCAAAGGGGCCGAAGAGACGCCAAGCGTGGCTGTCCATATCGTGGAATCTTTGCGTCAAGCAGGGATACCGGAAGGCGTGGTCAACCTGGTGTTCGGTGTTCCTGTGCATATATCACGGCATCTGCTCAGTTCGCCAATTGTCAAAGTCTTGACGTTCACGGGGTCGACCGCTGTTGGGAAACAGCTGGCCACACTGGCCGCGAATAATCTGCAGCGCTGCATCCTTGAGCTCGGTGGACATTCCCCGGTTATTGTGTGCGAAGATGCCGACCTGGCAACGGCGATACCGGCTATTTCGGAATACAAATTCGAGTGCGCGGGCCAGAGTTGTAATGCGCCCAGCAGGATTCTTGTCGCCCGATCCCGCTATGAGGAATTCCTGTTCCGGATGACGGAGGCGGTCCGAAAAATCAGGATCGGTCCACCGGATGACCCTGCAACGCAGATGGGTCCCATGGCAAACGCGCGGCGAATCGAGGCCATGCAACGCCTGACCAAAGATGCGGTAGAGGGCGGCGCCCAAATCGAGACCGGTGGCACCCCCCTTGACCGACCGGGGTTTTACTGGCCGCCAACCATCCTGACTGGCGTACCGAAGGAAGCGAGAGTACTTCATGAAGAGCCGTTCGGACCAATTCTCAGCGTGGCTCCTTTCGATACGATCGAAGAGGCGATCGATGAAGCCAACGCCACGGAGTACGGTCTGGCCGCCTACTTGTTTACTGGCGCGGCCGATACGCAACAGAGGCTTGTGGGCGGTCTTTCTGCGGGCGCTGTTAGTGTGAATTACCTGAAAGGGGTTTCCGCTGATGCCCCTTATGGAGGAGTCAAGCAAAGCGGCTATGGATATGAAGGCGGCGAGCAGGGGGTGCGAAGCTTCCAGATTCTGAAAATGGTCAATGGCCTCGGTTCATTTGGATAAAATCCGGTGGGAAACAGAACACGGACCATGGCCGGTAGCGACATCACAAGGAGCGTCGCCGACGCCCTTCAGTACATCTCGTACTATCATCCTCCAGATTATATCCGGTCTCTTTCTCACGCATACACGCGAGAACAGAGCCCGTCGGCGAAGAATGCCATAGGTCAGATTCTGCTGAACTCCCGCATGGCGGCCTTTGGGCGGCGCCCGATTTGTCAGGACACCGGACTTGTGGTTGTCTTCGCAAAGGTCGGCATGGATGCCCGCATTAAGTCAACGGCCAGTTTCGCTGATCTTGTGAATGAGGGCGTACGTCAAGCCTATCTCGATCCGGACAATCCCCTTCGGGCATCGATCGTTGCGGATCCCCTCGCTAGACGGGTCAACACCCGAGACAACACGCCGGCAGTTGTCCATGTCGACCTGGTGCAAGGTAACCAGATTGAGATCACCATCGCCGCGAAAGGCGGCGGGTCGGAGAACAAGGCACGTTTTACCACCCTCAATCCCACCGCCTCCGTTTCCGACTGGGTGGTCAATACCGTTTCGACCCTTGGCAGCGGGTGGTGTCCACCTGGACTGATCTCTGTCGGCATCGGTGGTAGCGCTGAAAAGGCGATGCTGCTGGCCAAGGAGGCCATGAACGAGCCCATCGATATGGCGGAACTGATCGCAAGGGGGGCGTCAAGCGCAGAGGAGGGGCTGCGGATTGAGCTTTATGAGCGGATCAACGCGCTTGGTATCGGCGCCCAAGGCCTTGGTGGTCTGACGACAGTCGTTGACGTCAAGGTTGCGACCTATCCTACTCATGCAGCGTCCAAGCCCGTGGCGCTCATCCCGCAATGCGCCGCCAACCGGCACCTGAAGTTTACTTTGGACGGGTCTGGACCCATCAGCCTCCAGCCGCCCGATTTGCGCGAATGGCCCGACATCGAAGCCGACGAATTGAACCCAGCCGGCGTCCGGCGGGTCAATTTAGATACGCTGACGAAGGAAGAGACGGCATCGTGGCGCTGCGGTGAAACGCTCCTGCTGTCTGGAAAGATGCTGACGGGCCGTGACGCTGCCCACAAACGAATGGTCGAACTGATCGATGCCGGCAAGCCGCTTCCAGTCGATCTGCGGGGACGCGTGATCTACTACGTCGGTCCCGTCCGGGCAGCGAGAAATGAGATCGTTGGACCCGCCGGTCCAACAACCTCCAGCCGCTTGGACGATTTTACGGACAAGGTGCTCGCCGAAACCGGCCTTTTCGCGATGGTGGGCAAAGCGGAGAGGGGACCGGCGGCCATCGCCTCGATTGTAAGACACAAAACGCCATACCTTGCTGCAGTGGGTGGCGC
>NZ_RZSB01000155.1:0-9703 GCF_004023285.1 Mesorhizobium sp. M2A.F.Ca.ET.067.02.1.1 | reverse complement strand
CGCGAAGGCGGGCGCCTGAACGATGCGCGCCGTCCCCTCGATCCTCGGCTTCGGCGCCATTGCGATCGACGACATCGTCTATGTCGATCAGCCGTTGTCGGCGGGCAAGGGAAAGGTTCTGCAAAGCACGCGCGCTTTCGGCGGAAATGTCGCGACGGCCCTTGCCGCCGTCGCGCGGCTTGGCGGAAGCGCCGGGTTTATCGGGTGGCTGGGCAGCGCCGATGACGATGCCGCCTTGTGCGACCTCGTCGCCAGCGGCGTCGAAACCGCATTCGCGCCACGCCATCCCGACGCGCGCCCGGTACGCTCGCGCATCACCGTCGGCTCGGACGGGGACCGGTTCATCGCCTATGACGACGACGCGATGCTGGGCACCGCACCGGACTTTCCGGACGATATCCTCAGCCGCGCGACTGTCCTGATCGTCGACAGCTACGCGATCCGCTCGCTGGATGCCGTGGCCCGGGCTCGTGATCTCGGCCTCGCGATCCTCGGCGATGTCGAATGGAGCGCCGGCCCAGCCACGGACAGGCTGATGGCGCTCTGCGACCATCTCATTCTTCCGCTCGGCTTTGCGCGGACCGCCACGGGCTGCCGAGCGCCCGCCGAGATGCTTGATGCCTTGTGGTCGCCATCCCGATCCGCAGTCGTTCTGACCGACGGCGGCCGAGGCGTCTATTACCGCGGGCGCGAGGAGACAACGCTCTGGCACCTGCCTCCGCACCGGGTTGCGATCGTCGACTCGACCGGTGCCGGCGACTGCTTTCATGGCGCCTATGCCCATGCATTGACGCGCGGAGCCGACACCGCGGGCCGGGTGGCACTCGCGGCCGCGGCGGCGGCGCTTTCGATAACCGGGCGCGGCGGACGCGAGGCGCTTCCGACCGACAACCAAGTCACGGAATTGCTGGCATCGGCGAGCGCGCCATCGGCGGTCGAAGTGAAATATGCGCGCCTCGATCCCGGAACATAGGCTGAAACTACCCGAGCAAATTCTCACAAGCAAAAAAGCCAAGGCGAAGAACAAAATCATCGGCTTTGACTTGTGGAGGGAGGAATATGGCGGAAGTCATTCTTGAGAATATCTGCAAAACCTACGGGAACAGTTTTCGTGCGATCGACCGATTGAACCTGTCGATCGAGGATGGCGAGTTCCTGATCCTGGTTGGACCGTCCGGCTGCGGCAAATCCACTGCCTTGCGAATGATCGCGGGATTGGAGGACATCACCAGCGGCAGCCTTTGCATCGGCGGCATAGACGTCGTCGACATGCCGCCCAAGGACCGGGACATCGCGATGGTCTTCCAGAGCTATGCGCTCTACCCGCATATGACGGTGTTCGAAAACATCGCCTTCTCGATGCGGCTGGCGGGCAAGCCGAAGGCCGAGCGCAAGAAGCGCGTGGACGAGATCGCCAAGACCCTTCAGCTGACGTCGCTGCTGGACAGCAAGCCCGCCAACCTTTCCGGCGGGCAGCGTCAGCGGGTCGCCATGGGCCGCGCCATGGTGCGCGAGCCGGCTGCTTTTCTCATGGACGAGCCGCTCTCCAATCTGGACGCAAAACTGCGCGTGCAAATGCGCGCCGAGATCACCAGCCTGCAGAAGCAGCTCGGCGTGACGACCATTTACGTCACCCACGACCAA
This sequence comes from Mesorhizobium sp. M2A.F.Ca.ET.067.02.1.1, assembly GCF_004023285.1. Lineage (NCBI taxonomy): Bacteria > Pseudomonadati > Pseudomonadota > Alphaproteobacteria > Hyphomicrobiales > Phyllobacteriaceae > Mesorhizobium > Mesorhizobium sp. M2A.F.Ca.ET.067.02.1.1. The sequence goes on along the minus strand of NZ_RZSB01000155.1, from coordinate 8,059 downwards.
ACCGAAGCGATGACGATGGGGGACAGGGTCGCGGTGCTGAAAGGCGGCGTGCTGCAGCAGGTCGACACACCGAAGCGGCTCTATGAATCGCCGGTGAACGCCTTCGTCGCCGGTTTCATCGGCTCGCCTTCGATGAACCTTTTCGAAGGGACGCTGACGGGCGACGAACTGACGGCCGGCACCTTCGCCATCCAGCTGCGGGATGCAGCCTTCGAGCGAAGACCGGGCTTGAGGTCGTATGCGGGGCGCAAGATCGTGTTCGGGATCCGGCCCGAGCATCTCTATGACAGCAGCCTCGAATCCGGCCGCAAATACCAGACGATCCCTGCAAAGGTGACCTCGATCGAAGAGCTCGGGTCCGAACACATCGTCCATCTCAACATCGACGCGGTCCGGGTGGATTCAGGCGACCCGGACGCGGTGAGGGATTTCGGCCTGGCGTCGAATGCGGTGGCAAAATTCGAACCGGAAAGCGCAGTCCGCTCCGGCTCGGAAATCCGGCTGGCCCTGGATGATAACAAGCTCCATTTCTTCGATCCCGAAACGCATCTGGCGATCTGAAGATTTGCGGCAAGGCCAGCAGGCGGGAGCGAAGCGCCTGCGAATGAAGACTGCTGAATAAACCAGACGATCGCCCGCATTGTGCGGCCGATCTCAAAGAAGGAGGAGAAAATGACATTTCGGATAAAGCCCGCCATGCTGAAGATGGCCGCGGCCGCATGGCTGCTTGGCGCAACCAGCGCCATGGCGGACACGACCCTGGAATTCGCCCAATGGTGGGAGCCCGAATTGCCCGCAGGCTCGCTGCGGAAGATCATGGACGAATTCGAGGCCGCGAATCCCGGCATCAAGGTGACGCTGGTCAGTGGCCCCTATGCCGCCACGCGGGATCAGATCTCGGTCGGCGCGGCGACCGGAACGCTGAGCGATGTCGTCGGCCTCGATGGCGCCTGGGTGAACAATCTTAACGCGCAGAACGCGCTCGCCGACATGAACCCGATGATGGATGCGAGCAAGTTCGACAAGACGCAAGTCGCGGACATCATCAAGGTGGACGGCAAGGCCGTGATGTTCCCGGTCGCTTCCTTCGTCTATCCGGTATTCGTCAATCTGGATCTCGCCGCCCAGGCGGGCGTCACCAAGCTGCCATCGACCCGGGCGGAGTTCCTCGAGGCCGCCAAGAAGATGACCCGTGCCGACAAGAACCAGTATGGCTGGGTGCTGCCGCTGTCGCTGCAGTCGCCGTCCGGCGTCCAGAACGACATGATGTCGTGGGTCTGGGCGTCGGGCCAGTCGATGATGGCTGACGGCAAGCCCGCCCTCGAGGGCAAGCCGGTGGTGGACATGCTCACCTTCGTCAAATCGCTCAACGACGCGGGCACCATCTCGCCCGGCATCGCCACCAAGACCGAACAGGAAAAGGTCGAGGAATTCGTCAACGACCGGGTGGGGATGATGATCGACTCGCTCGCGCATGTGAACCTCATCCGCAAGCGCAATCCGAAGCTGAACTTCGACCTCATTCCGGTCCCGGTCGTGGAGAACTACAACGGCAAGCGCGGTCTTCCCTACGCCTCCTGGGGCATCGGCATCTCCGCCGGCTCGAAGCATCAGGAGGAGGCCTGGAAACTCGTCCAATATCTGATGAGCGAGAAGGTCAACGCCAAGCTGGTGTCGCTGGCCAACGCCTTCCCGGGCAATGTCAACGCCAAGCCCGATTTCGTGACCTCGGACAAGGCTTTCGGCAAGGCTTTCGAAATCTTCAAGACCGGTTACCTCGCCAATGAGTTCACGGGTCTGCCGGTGGCGGAAGACCTGATGACCCAGTTCGACGTCGAAGCCCAGAAGATGCTGGCCGGCGAGCAGTCTCCGGAACAAGCCGCGGCCAACGCTCAGAAAGGATGGACGGCTAAATTCTGATCGGCCTGTTTCACGATCTTCGACCGGGAGGCCTGACTTCGGGCAGGCCTCCCGGCAACAACGTACCGGCGACGCGAGTGTTCGCGAAGCTCGCCTTCTCTCGAAGGCGTACCCCAAGGTTGGCACATGACCCGGCAGAAGCGCTCCCGTCACAGACTGAAACGAACGGTCGCACCCTATCTCTATCTGTCGCCCTCGCTGGTGATCATCGGCCTGCTCATGCTGCTGCCGATGGTGACGGTGATTTCCTATTCGTTCCAGAACAGCGCGGTGCTGCGTCGCGACCCGTCCTTTGCCGGGCTGAAACACTACCAGGCGATCTTTGCCGATCCCGTGTTCTGGGCCTCGCTGTGGCACACGCTCTACTTCACCTGCATGAGCGTCGTTTTCCACATGACCATCGGCATGATCTTCGCGCTCATGCTGAACAGCGACCGCATCAATCCGACGCTGCGCAACATCCTGCGCGTGCTCTACATACTGCCCTGGCTCTTCACCGCGGTGATCATAGCGGTGATCTGGCGCCTGCTGCTCGAGCCCAACGGTGTCGTCAACAGCATTCTCATGCAGCTGGGTCTCATCGGCTCCAAGATCGAGTGGTTTTCCTCGCCCGAGACCGCGCTGCACGCCGTCACCTTCGCCAATATCTGGGCGGGCTACCCGCTCTTCATGGTCAGCCTGCTCGCGGGCCTGCAGGGCATCCCCAAGGATTTCTACGAGGCCGCCGATATCGACGGGGCGAAGGCCTACCAGAAGCTGATCTTCATCACCATTCCCCAGCTGATGCCGATCATCATCAGCATCTCGCTGCTCGATTTCATCTGGACGATGCAGGTCTTCCCGTTGATCTGGATCACGACGGGCGGCGGTCCGATCTACTCGACCGAGGTGCTCAGCACCTACACCTACAAGCTGGCGTTCTCGAGCTACAACCTGTCCCAGGCGTCGGCGAGCGCCGTGGTCATCCTGCTGATCTCGCTTGGCCTGACGCTGTTCTACATCCGTTATCAGAAGGCCCGGTAATCACCATGAGGAAAAGGCACACGACGAAGGACAGGCTGATCACCGTCGCGCTGCATATCGCGCTTGTCGCGGGGCTGTTTTTCGCGGCCTTCCCGATCTACTGGATGCTGAGCAGCTCGTTCAAATCGAACACCGAGATCTTCGCCCTGCCGCCGACCATCCTGCCGAAGGCCTTCACGCTGGAAGCCTATGCAGAGATCCTTGGCGACCCGGTCAAGCTGCGCTTCTTCTTCAACAGCTACTTCGTGGCCTTCGTGGTGACTGTGCTGACGGTGCTGATCGCCTTGCTGGCGGCCTACGGGTTCAGCCGCTTCAATTTCCGCGGCAAGGGCAGCCTGAACACCCTCATCATCAGCACGCAGACCATCCCGCCGATCACGCTTCTGATCCCCTTCTTCGGGCTCGTCGTCTCGTATCGCATCTTCGACACCTATATCGCGCTGATCCTGACCTATCTGGTCTTCACCCTGCCCTACGCGATCCTTTTGATGACGGGCTATCTGAACACCTTGCCCCGCGATCTCGACGAAGCTGTCGCCGTCGACGGCGGCACCAGTTGGACAGCGCTCTGGCGGGTGATCGTGCCGATCTCGTTGCCTGGTATCGTGGCGACGTCGGTCTATACTTTCCTGTTGTGCTGGAACGAATTCCTCTTCGCGCTGACGCTGACGAAGTCGACCTCCATGCGCACCGTCCCCATCGGCATCCAGCTTCTGATGGGGCAGCACGCTTTCGAATGGAACCAGATGATGGCGATGAGCGTGCTCGGCTCATTGCCGCTGTTGTTGATCTACCTCATTGCCCAGAGGTTCTTCCTCGCCGGCATGACCGCGGGCTCGGTCAAATAGGCACGTCCCGCGGAGAACCAAGGAATGAAAGGATGAACGTGAGAGACCTCAAAGTCGGCTGCCAGACCTTCACCTGGGAAATGCTGGGAGACCGGTTCACCGGCGGCCCCGATGATCTCATCAAGGCGATCGCCGACGGCGGCTATGCCGGCATCGAGATCACCGACACGATGATCGGCCGCTATGCCGACAAGCCGGCCGAATTCGCCGCCGCGCTGAAGGCGTCCGGCCTCACGCTCGTCTCCTTCGCCTTCGGCTCGAAAAGCGGCTTTACGCTCAAAGAGAAAATTGGCGAGGACCTCGACACAGCCAAGCGCTGGATCGACTTCGCCGCCCCCTTTCCGGGCACGCTGGTGTCGATGGGCTCGGCGACGGTCGTGTCGGACGGTCCGCGCGAGGACAAGTTTGCCATCGCGGCCGAAGTCTACAACCGTGCCGGCGAGCTCGGCCGCAAGGCCGGCGTCCAGGTCGCGGTGCATCCGAGCTCGCACCACAACACGCTGCTGTTTGACCGCGCCGACTATGACAGCATCTTTGGGTTGATCGACGCTTCGCTGGTCGGCTGGGTGCCGGACACGGGGCACATCTTGCGCGGCCACAAGGACATGGCCGACACGCTCACGACCTATCGCGACCGCATCCGCTACGTGCATCTGAAGGACGTCGATGCGAACGGCACCTGGGCGATGCTCGGCAAGGGCGTCTGCGACACGGCAAAGGTGATCGAGATCGCAAGTGCTGCCCCCAACTTCAACGGCTGGCTGGTGCTTGAGGAGGAATCCGAGACTGCCGCCGCCGATCCGGCCGGCGCGGTCAAGACCAACCGCCAGACCATGCGCGGCTACGGGGCGTGAGACGATGATCCACAAGCAAGACCATCGCCTTCGTGTCGGTGTGCTCGGCTGCGGGCCGATCGCGCAGTTCGCGCATCTGGAATCCTGCGTGAAGGCAAGCAACGCCGATCTCTACGCGATCTGCGATGCGGCGCCCGATCTGCTGGCGCGGATGGGCGCCACCTACGAGCCGCGCAAGATGTATGGCGACTATGACGAAATGCTCGCCGATCCGGAGCTCGAGGCGGTGATTGTCGCCACATCGGACGCCTATCACGTGCCGATGTCGATCAAGGCGCTGCAAGCGGGCAAGCATGTGCTGTGCGAAAAGCCGATCGGCGTCTCGGTCGAGGAAGGCGAGAAGCTTGCCGAAGCGGTCAAGCGCTCGGGCAAGGTGCTGCAGGTCGGGCACATGAAGCGCTTCGACCCGGCGCTGGAAGCGGCGCGCGATTTCGTGCGCGACGAGATGGGCGAGATCCTGGCGCTCAAGGCCTGGTATTGCGATTCCACCCATCGCTACACCAACACCGACGCAGTGCAGCCGCTGCCCATCACAAGCAAGCTGGCGAAGAAGCCGGGCGGCAATCCGAAGGCGGACCTGCGGCAGTACTTCATGCTGGCGCATGGCTCGCATCTCGTCGACACGGCGCGCTTGCTGTGCGGCGAGATCACCGCCGTTCGTGCCCGCCTCAACGAGCGCTTCGGCGCCTATTGCTGGTTCGTCGAGACCGAATTCGCCAATGGCGCGCTCGGCCATCTCGACCTCACCGTCGCCGTGCGCATGGACTGGCACGAAGGCTTCCAGCTCTATGGCCAGAACGGCTCGGTGATCGCGAAGACTTTCAATCCCTGGTATTTCCGCGCCAGCGAGGTCGACATCTTCCACGAGAAGGACGCGACCTCGCGCAAGCCGCTCGGCGCCGACGGCCATTTCTTCCGTCGCCAGTTGGAGGGCCTCGCCGACACGGTGCTCAACGGCGCGCCGCAGCGCGGCGCCACGGTCGAGGACGGGCTCGCCTCGATCCGCGCCATGGTAGCGATCGCCCGCTCGGTTGAGAGCGGCGAGCGCGTCGCGCTCGCCAGCGTGACGGGAGCGGTCTGATGCAGGTCGGCGTGTTCGCCAAGACCTTCCCGGGCAGCGAGCCGACCGGCGTGCTTGCCGCTGTCCGTGATGCGGGCTTCGCGGCCACGCAGTTCAACCTCGCCTGCGCCGGCCTGCCGTCGATGCCGGACGCGGTTCCGGACGCGGCGATCGACACTGTCGGTGCCGCTGCCAAGGCGACCGGAATCAGTCTCGTCGCTCTCTCCGGCACATACAACATGGCGCATCCGGACAGCCGGATGCGCCAGGACGGACTGCGACGGCTGGCGGTTGTCATCGAAACCGCGGCCAGGCTTTCGATCCCGCTCGTCACGCTCTGCACCGGGACGCGCAACGCCGAGGATCAGTGGGCGTACCATCCCGACAATTCCGATCCCACGGCCTGGGCCGACATGGCGCGCGAGATGGAAAAGGCGCTTCGGCTTGCCGAGCGCCACGGCATCGATCTCGGCATCGAGCCGGAACAAGCCAACATCGTCACATCGGCTGAAGACGCGATACGACTGATCGGCGAGATGGGCTCGAAGCGGCTGCGCATCGTGCTCGATCCAGCCAATCTGTTCGAGCGAGCGAATGCCGAACAGGCACGCTCCATCGTTGCCGAAGCGGTCGAGTGCGTGGCTGGCCATGTCTCTTTGGCGCATGCCAAGGACCGCTTCGCCGACGGCCGCTTTGCCACGGCCGGACAGGGCGTGGTCGACTTCGCCGACTTCATCGCCCGGCTGAAAGCCACAGGCTTCGACGGGCCGCTGGTGACGCATGGGCTCTCTGCCAGGGAGGCGCCGGGCGTCGCGCGTTTTCTCAAGGAGCTGGTGTGATGGCGGGCCAGATTGCGCTTCTTCGCGACGGCGCGACGCTGCTCCGCACCGACACGGGCGAAGGCCCGGCGGTGGTGTTCCAGCACGGGCTCGGCGGCGGTGAGGCGCAGGTCGCCCAGACTTGCCCCACCGGCTTCCGCCGTATCACGCTGGAATGCCGCGGCCATGGCGGCTCAGGCTTCGGTGAACGGCGACCGTTCTCGTTCGAAATGTTCGCTGACGATGTGCTTGCCGCGGCCGACCGGGCCGGCCTCGACCGCTTCGTTGCCGGCGGCGTCTCGATGGGCGCAGGAATCGCGCTGCGCCTCGCCTGCCGCCATCCGGAGCGCGTCACAGGCCTTATCCTGCTGCGACCGGCATGGACGTTTTCGCCAGCGCCGCAGAACATGGAACCGATCGCCGAGGCCGCCGAGCTCATCCTCGAACATAGCGCCGACGAGGCAAGGAGGATCTTCGCGCAATCCGAGACCGCCACGCGGCTCTACCGCGACGCGCCTGACAATCTCGCTTCGCTGCATGGCTATTTCGACCGGCCCGACGCCAAAGCCTTCGCGCGGGTGCTTGCCGACATCGCCGGCGATGGACCCGGCGTTTCGGAACGCGACGCTGCCGCGCTCGACATTCCGGCGCTGGTCATCGGCAACGAAATCGATGCCGTGCACCCATTGTCGACCGCCTATGCATTGGCTGCGGCAATACCCGGCGCGACCTTCACGAAAGTAACGCCCAAGGCGCGCGACAGCGCGAAGCATTTCGCCGAGCTGCATGAGCAGATCAACTTCTTCCTTCATTCCCACTCGAAAGCCCGGAGCCTCATTCCGTCATGATCGCCAAACTTCTCTCCGGACCGGCGGCCATAGCCGCGCTGCCGCGCAACCGGCTCATCGGCGAATTCTCGCTTTGGTCGGCGGATCTCGCCAACATGGAGCGCGACCTGAAGCGGATCGAAGCCCATGCCGACCTGCACCACATCGACGTGGCGGACGCCCGCTTCACCCCCGGCTTCCTGTTCTTCCCGGATCTGGTGGCACGCATCGCCAGGCTGACCGCCAAACCGATCCATGTGCATCTGATGGTCGAGGCGGAAATCGTCGAGGCGCAGACGCGCCAGTTCATCGAGGCCGGCGCCGACCTCGTCACCATCCACGCCGAAAACGGCGAGGCCGGGTTGCGCGCGGTGAAACTGGCGCATGAGCTCGGCGCCGAGGCGGGCGTGGTGCTGCGGCTAGAAACGCCGGTCGACGCGATCGAGCCGTTCCTGCCTGACGTCGCCTTCGTGACGCTGCTCGGCACCGCGATCGGCGTCAAGGGGCAAAGCCTGTCCGAAAAGGCCTGCCCGCGACTGATCGAGGCGCGCGCGCTGATGCGACAGGCCGGGCGCGAGGCCGACATCATTTTGGCAGCCGATGGCGGCATTCGCCACGAGACGGTGCCGCTGCTGCGCGCCGCAGGCGCAGACACTGTGGTGCTGGGCTCGCTCGCCTTTGGCGATCCCGACCTCGCGCGGCGCATGGC
>NZ_RZSB01000154.1:0-9704 GCF_004023285.1 Mesorhizobium sp. M2A.F.Ca.ET.067.02.1.1 | reverse complement strand
CCCTTGGTGAAGGCGCCCGGCACCACGATGCTCGTCTCGATGCCGAAACGGGCAAGCTCCAGCGCGTAGCTCTGCGCCAGCGCATCCATGCCCGCCTTGGCGGCGAAATACGGCGCGAGGAATGGCGGCGTGCCGCCGCGCGTGCTGCTCGATCCGACCCATATCATCAAGGCCCGGCCAAGCGAGCGCATGGCGGGAAGGACTGCCCGGTTGACGCGCTGGGTCCCCAGCACATTGACGTCATAGAGCTGCGCCAGTTGCTCCGGTGTGAAGGCCTCGGTCGGTCCGAACACCATATGGCCGGCATTGTGGATGACGACATCGATCCTGCCGGCTTCCGCGAGGATGGTTTCCACGGCCGCTTCGATCGACGGTTCCGACAACACGTCGAGCGCGATGGCGCGGATCGCCAGGTTCTCCTCGCGGGCCAGTCTTTCGACCTCGGCCGCCGGGGCGCCGCCCCGCCCCTGCGGATCGCGCATCGAGGCATAGACCCGGTGGCCGGCCCTGGCGAGAGCCTTCGCGGTCATGGCGCCGAAGCCGCTCGATGCGCCGGTGATGAGAATTGTCTGCTGCATGGTAGCCTCAATCCTTCAGATCGCGCCGCCATTGGCGCGGATGATCTGGCCATTGACCCACTGGCTGTCCGGGCCGGCAAGGAAGGCGACGAGCCCGGCGATGTCGTCGGGCTGGCCGAGGCGGCCGAGCGGGATGAGCCTGGTGATTGCCTCGATCTGCGCGGCGCTCTTGCCGTCGGTGAAGAGTTCGGTGTCGACCGGGCCGGGCGCGACGGCGTTGACCGTGATGCCGCGCGGGCCGAGCTCCTTGGCAAGGATATGCGTCATCGCTTCGACGCCGGCCTTGGTCGCGGCATAGACGCCGTAGGCCGGCTGGTAGAAGCCCACGACACTTGAAGAAAAGTTGATGATACGGCCACCATCGTTCAAGCGCGTTGCAGCTTCGCGCATGCCGCGGAACGTGCCGCCGAGATTGATGGCGAGCTGCCGTTCGAATGCAGCGTCGTCGGTGTCGGCGATGGGCGACAGCCGCATCATACCGGCATTGTTGACGAGGATGTCGGCCTTGCCAAAGGCCTTTTCAGCCGCGTCGAACAAGGCGGCCATGCCGGTCGGTTCGCCGATGTCGGCCTGGACCGCGAGAGCGGTGCCGCCGGCAGCCTCGATGGCCGAGACGACCTCGCCGGCCGCGTCCTTGCCGCGCGTAATTGACGATAACGGCGATGTCGTCCTGGGCGAGCCGCTTGGCGATCGCGGCGCCGATGCCTCTCGATGCGCCTGTCACGATCGCGGTTCTTGTCTTTTGCATGATCGGTCTCCGTTCGTTTGTTTGGTGTGGAGCCCATATAGATCGCCCTGTCTTCCGGATAATCGGCCGGCTATTGACAGCAGTATTCGAATAGAGCGAACAATTGGCCATGGATCGATTGGACAGGATGCGGCTGTTCGTGCGCGTGGTGGAGCGGCACAATTTCACCGCGGCCGCAGCCGATCTCGGCCTGCCACGCTCGACCGCGACCGAAGCGATCCAGCAACTGGAGGAGCATCTGGGGGCAAGGCTGCTGGACCGCACCACGCGCCATGTCGCCACGACGCTCGACGGGCAGGCCTATTACGAACGCTGCCTGTCGATCCTTGGCGAGGTGGAGGATGCCGAGGCCGGGTTCCGCAGCGCCGAGCCGCGCGGCCTGTTGCGCATCGATGCGCATCCGCTGCTCACGCAGCGCTTCCTGCTGCCGCAACTGCCGGCCTTCCTCGAACGCCATCCCGGCATCGATCTGCATATCGGCCAGGGCGACCGGCTGGTCGACCTGGTGCGCGAAGGCGTCGACTGTGTCATTCGCGCCGGTGAACCGCAGGACAGCGGCATGATCATGCGGCGGCTGGCGATGATCGAAGAAATCACCTGCGCCAGTCCCGCTTACTTGAAGCGCCACGGAACGCCGACATCGCCTGACGCGCTGGAAGGCCACCAGGCCGCGGGTTTCGTCTCCTCGCGCACAGGCGAGGTGCTGCCGCTGGAATTCACGATGGGCGCCGGCCTGCGCCAGGTAACATTGCCGGGCCGGGTCCGTGTCAACAACTCCGACACCGCGGCCGATCTGGCGCGCCTGGGCTTCGGGCTTCTGCAGGCGCCACGCTACCGGCTCGAAAAAGACCTGGCTGACGGGACGCTGGTGGAGGTTCTCAAGGATTTCCCGCCGACGCCGACGCCGTTGTTCGCGCTCTATCCGCAGAACCGCCAGCTCGCGCCGCGGCTGCGCGTCTTCCTGGAATGGGCGTCCCGCATCTTTGCCGAGGCAAGAGTGTAAACATCGGCGGCGTCACCGCTGAAAACCGTGGCGGCTTTGAGCGAGCCGGTCGCTTGATGGGCAAACCACCAAGCCATTGTACCCATTCGCGCGCAGGACCGTTGACAAGCCTGCGTCCACTCGTGTTCTATTTCGCAAGCGCACAATTCCCGCGTAACACATCGCGTCCGGCATTGCCGGGCAAGGGCAACATGGCCTCGCCGCGTCTCGTGAAAGCATGGGATGCGTGTGGGGCCTTTATTTTTTGAGGTCCGGGTGAAGACGTTCAGGGTCGGCATCCTCTATTCGACCACCGGTCCCTACGGGGCGATCGGCCGCGACTGCCGCGCCGGCGCCGAATTTGCCATCGAGGAGCTGGAGAAGGCCGGCAGCGCCGTGCGCATCGAGCCGGTCTTCGGCGATCCGGGCGGCCAGCCGGAGCGTTACCTCGATCTGATCCGCGCCATGCTGCGCGACGACCAATGCCGCAATGTGATCGGCACCATCACCTCCCTGTCGCGCAAGGACGTCATCCCGCTGGTGGAGAAATATGACGGGCTGCTCTGGTACATCTGCCCCTACGAAGGCTTCGAGGCCAACGAGAACGTCATCTACACCGGCGCCTGTCCCAACCAGCATCTGATACCGCTGTTCGACCACATGCTGCCCCGCTACGGCAAGCGCGTCTATCTCGCCGGCGCCAATTATGTCTGGGGCTGGGAGATGAACCGGCTGGCGCGCGAGCTTCTCACGCGCGCCGGCGGCGAGGTGCTCGGCGAGCGCTATTTGCCGATCGAGGAGACCGATGTCAGCCTGCTGATCGCCGATCTGGAGCGCCACCGGCCCGACTTCATCTTGAACAACATGATCGGCCCGTCGAGCTACGCCTTCCTGGCCGCTGTGCGCCGGTTGGCGGATCGCGATCCTGCCTTCGCGCCGGAACGCTGCCCGGTGCTGAGCTGCGACCTGACGGAATGCGAGCTCGGCGAGATCGAGCCGGGCACAGCCGTCGGCCAGCTCTCGACAGCCTCTTACTTCGAAAGCCTGGCGTCGCTCGAAAACCGGATTTTCAAGCAGCGCGTCGCCGCCCGTTTCGGCACCGGACGCCGCGTCTCCAGCTTCTTCGCCGGCGCTTATGCGGCGGTGAAGCTCTGCGCCGAGGCGATCACCGAGGCCAATCGCGATGACCCCGCCAGCGTGCGCGGCTTCCTGCACGCCGGGCCGCGACAGACTGTGCTCGGACCCCTCGCAATCGACCCGCGCACCAATCATGCGGCCCTGCCTTTCCATCTCGGTCGCATCAACGAACAGTCCGGCTTCGACGTCATCGCCTCGCATGGCGCGATCGTCGCCGATCCCTATCTTGTCGGCACGCTGGCCAGCCAGCCCGTCCCGCATCTGAGGGTCGTGCAATGACGCGGACGCCCAATTTCGTTTCCTGGCGCGCCGCGATCCTGCATCGCGCCGACGACAATATCGAGCGCCTGAAGCGTCAGCTCGAACGTCTCGGCGTGACCGTCCTGGTGCAGTGGAAGCCGCTCGATCTCACCGAAACGCCAGCTGACATCGTCCTGGTCGACGCCGACCAGGGGTGGAATGATCTCTTGCCATGGGACGGGGACGAGGCGCCCGTTCCGGTGGTCGCGCTGCTCGGTTCCGAAGCGCCCGGCCGCATCGCCTGGGCGCTGGGCAAGGGCGCCGGCGCGCTCATCGCCAAGCCGGTCACCGCCTCCTCGGTTTATCCGGCGCTGGTGCTTGCCACGCACGCCCACCATGAGCGAACCGCCGTCAAGGCGCGCATCGCCGGCCTGGAGGAGCGTCTGCGGCTGAGACCGATTGTCTACGACGCGATGCGCTCGATCATGGCCGCGCAAGGCGGCGATGAGACCGGCGCCTATCGCACGCTCTGCCGCCTTGCCATGCAGCGCCGGCTTGCCGTCGAGCACGTCGCCGCTTCCATAGTTGCCGGGCATGAGCCCGTGCCGCGCGCGATGTAGGCCGCTGGCATGCGGGTTCTGCACGAACTGACAAGACGGCCTTCCGCCCTTTTCGGGCTGATCGTGGTCGTGCTCGTCCTGCTGGCGGCAATCTTCGCGCCATGGATCGCGCATTTCTCGCCGGACGACCAGCTTGCCGACGGCCTGTCGCTCGAAGGCGCGCCGCTGCCGCCTGGCGGCGACCATCTGTTCGGCACCGACACGCTCGGCCGCGACCTCTTCGCCCGCGTGCTGTTCGGCGCCCGCACGTCGCTGATCATCGGTCTCGTCGCCAACGGCGTCGCCGTCGCGATCGGATTGCTTGTCGGGCTGCTCGCCGGCTATTTGCGCGGCGCCGCCGGCAACCTGCTGATGCGCTTCACCGACCTGATGATGGCCTTTCCGGCGCTGCTGCTCGCCATCGCGCTCGCGGCGCTGCTGAGACCCAGCCTGTGGATCGTCGCCATGGTGATCGCCCTGGTGAACTGGGTGCAGGTCGCCCGCATCGTCTACACCGAAACGCGCGGCCTGGTGGAACGCGACTTCATCGTCGCCGAGCGTTCGCTGGGCGCCGGCAATGGCCGCATCATCCTTCTGCACATCCTTCCCCACCTGATGCCGACCGCGATCGTCTGGGGCACGCTCGGCATCGCCACCACGGTGCTGCTCGAGGCGACGCTGTCCTTCCTCGGCATTGGCGTGCAGCCGCCGCAGCCTTCCTGGGGCAACATCATCTTCGAGAGCCAGAGCTATTTCCAGGATGCGCCCTGGCTGGTGTTCATCCCCGGCGCGATCATCGTCGCCACGGCGCTGTCCTTCAACCTGATCGGCGACGCGCTGCGCGACATCCTCGACCCGACCCAGCGCGGGAGGCTGTGACGATGGCCTTCTTCCTTGCCCGCCGTCTCGTCCAGGCCGTGCTGATCCTGCTCGGCGTCGCCGCCATCACCTTCCTTCTGCTCTATTTCCTGCCGGCGGACCCCGCCGTGCTGATCGCCGGGCGCTCCGCGACGCCGCAGATGGTGGCCGCCATCCGGCATGAGCTTGGCCTCGACCAGCCTCTGGTCATGCAGTTCCTGCATTATGTCGGCAACCTGCTGCATGGCGATCTCGGCCGCTCCTATACGCAGAAGACCGAGGTGCTGCCGCTGATCCTGGCGCGGCTGCCGGCGACGCTCATCCTCATGGCCGCCGGCATCGTCGTCGAGGTCGCGCTCGGCCTTACCTTCGGCATCATCGCAGCGGTCCGGCGCGGCGGCTTCGTCGACCGCTCGGTGATGATGCTGTCCTTCGTCGGCGTCTCGTCGCCGCAATTCGTCGTGGCGCTGCTGCTTCTCTATGTCTTTGCCGCCACGCTCGGCTGGTTCCCGATGTCCGGCTTCGGCACGGCGCGGCATGTCGTGCTGCCGGCGCTCACGCTCGGCGTGCTCGGCGCCGGCTGGTATGCGCGCATGGTGCGTTCCGCCATGATCGAGGTGCTGCGCCAGGATTATGTGCGCACCGCGCATGCCAAGGGGCTCAGCGGCCGTCGCGTCGTGCTCGGCCACGCGCTGCCCAACGCGCTGTTGCCGATCATCGCCATGGTCGGCATCGACATCGGCCAGTTCATGAGCGGCGTGGTCGTGGTCGAGGCCGTCTATGGCTGGCCCGGCATCGGCCAGCTCGCCTGGCAGGCCATCCAGCAGGTCGACGTGCCGATCATCATGGGCGTCACATTGGTCTCGGCCCTGGCCATCGTGCTCGGCAATTTGCTCGCCGACTTCGTCGCCCCGTTCGTCGACCCCCGCATCCGCAGCCAATAACCAACAAGACCAACAGAGGAGTGAACTCAATGAACAAATTCGTCAGAAAGATGGGCCTGGCGGCCTTGCTCGCCACCTCGGCCCTGGTGCCCGTCGCCTTCGCCGACACGCCGACCAATGGCGGCGACATCATCGTCACCTACAAGGACGACATCGCCACGCTTGATCCAGCCATCGGCTATGACTGGCAGAACTGGTCGATGATCAACGCCCTGTTCTCGCGCCTGGTCGACTACAAGCCGGGCACGACGGAACTGGGGCCGTCGCTCGCCGACAGCTACGACGTCTCCGACGACGGCAAGGTCTATACGTTCAAGCTGCATCCCGGCGTCAAGTTCACCAACGGCCGCGCGGTGACGGCGGCGAACGTCAAATGGTCGATCGAGCGCGCCGTCAACCCGAAGACGCAAGGCCCGGGCGCCGGCTTCTTCCACTCGATCGTCGGCGCCGACAAGATGACCGCCGGCACCGCCGAGACGATGGAGGGCATCACGGCGATAGACGACCATACAGTGAAGTTCACGCTGTCGCAGCCCGACGCCACCTTCCTCAACGTGCTGGCGCTCAACTTCGCTTCCGTCGTGCCGAAAGAGGCGGTGGAAGCCGCCGGCGGCGACTTCGGCAAGCATCCGGTCGGCTCCGGCGCCTTCACGCTGAAGGAATGGACGATCGGCCAGCGCCTCGTCTTCCAGAAGAACCCCGATTATTTCATCAAGGACCGGCCGCATGTCGACTCTTTCACGATCGAGATCGGCCAGGAACCGCTGGTGGCGCTTTTGCGCCTGCAGAAGGGCGAGGTCGACATTGCCGGCGACGGCATTCCGCCGGCGAAATATCTGGAAATGAAGAAGTCGCCCGAGTTCGAGGGCATGATCGTCGACCGCCAACAGCTGGAAACCAGCTACGTCACTTTGAACACGCAGGTAAAACCCTTCGACAACGCCAAGGTGCGGCAGGCCATCAACATGGCCATCAACAAGGACCGCATCGTGCGCATCATCAACGGCCGCGCCACGCCGGCAAGCCAGGTGCTGCCGCCGCTGATGCCGGGCTACGACCAGAACTACAAGGGCTATGCCTACGATCCCGAAAAGGCCAAGGCGCTGCTTGCCGAGGCCGGGTTGAAGGACGGCTTCTCGACGCAGATCTACACCTCCAACACCGATCCGCAGCCACGCATCACGCAGGCGATCCAGCAGGATCTGGCGGCGATCGGCGTCAAGGCCGAGATCAAGGCGGTGGCCAATCCGAACGTGATTGCCGCCGGCGGCACGCAGAGCCAGGCGCCGATGGTCTGGTCCGGCGGGCTCGGCTGGATCGCCGACTTCCCGGATCCGTCCGACTTCTACGGGCCGATCCTCGGCTGCGGCAGCGCGGTTGCCGGCGGCTGGAACTGGTCGTGGTACTGCAACAAGGACATCGACGCCCGCGGCCAGGCGGCGGACGCCCTGCCGGTGCCGGCCAAGGCCGAGGAGCGCAACAAGGCCTGGGCGCAGATCTTCACCGACATCCAGACCAATGACGCGCCCTGGATTCCGGTCTTCAACGAACGCCGCGTGGTGGCCAAGGCCAAGCGCATGGGCGGCCCGGATGAGATCTATATCGATCCGACCCGCGTCATCAATTACGAAGCGATCTATGTGAACAAATAGGCCGTCTCATTTGCCGGTGGCGGACGTCCAGCCCGCCGCCGGCCGCCTTTCAATGATGCCGCCGAAACGGGAGGGCGGCTTGCCAAAAACAAACGAGAAGCAACAACCATGTGCGTGAAGTGCGACTACACCATTCATCGCGCCAGCCACCATTTCGGCTGGAACTGCGATTTCGAGCCGGCGCTGACGGCCAGGCCGGGTTCGACCATCCATTTCGAGTGCCTCGATTCCGGCGGCGGACAGTTCGACGCGAACTCCACGGTCGAGCATGTCAAGACGTTGGATTTCGGCAAGGTCAATCCGGTGACCGGACCGGTCTATGTCGAGGGCGCAAGGCCCGGCGATGCGCTGAAGATCACGCTGCGCCATTTCGAACCGTCGGGCCTCGGCTGGACCGCCAACATTCCGGGCTTCGGGCTGCTCGCCGACCAGTTCAAGGAGCCGGCGCTGCACATCTGGAAATATGATGCCGCCTCGATGGCGCCGGCGCTCTATGGCCCGGGCGGGCGCGTGCCGCTGAAACCTTTTGCCGGCACCATCGGCGTGGCACCGGCCGAACCCGGCCTGCATTCTGTGGTGCCGCCACGCCGGGTCGGCGGCAATCTCGACATCCGCGATCTCGCCGCCGGCACCACGCTCTATCTGCCGGTCGAGGTCGAAGGCGCGCTGCTCTCGATCGGCGACACCCACGCCGCTCAAGGCGATGGCGAGGTCTGCGGCACAGCGATCGAGAGCCGCATGGACGTCGAGGCGACGATCGAGCTGGTCAAAGATGCGCGGCTGGAAAGCCCGCGCTTCACCACGCCGGGACCGGTGACCCGCCATCTCGACGAGGCGGGCTACGAGGTCACCACCGGCGTCGGACCGGACCTGATGACCGCGGCGCGCGAAAGCGTGATGCGCATGGTCGACCTGCTCGCCGCCGACCATGGGCTGAAGCCGGTCGACGCCTACATGCTCTGCTCGGTCTGCGGTGACTTGCGCATCAGCGAGATCGTCGACATGCCGAACTGGGTCGTCTCGTTCTATTTTCCGAGGATCGTCTTCAATTGATGGCGGATGGTTCCGGGCGAGGAAGAGATGCTGTCCTGACCGTCGAGAACCTGTCGGTGGACGCGCTGACGCCGCAAGGCGCAAGGCGCGTCATCGACGGCATCAGCTTTGCGCTGGCGCCGGGCGAGACGCTCTGCCTTGCCGGCGAGTCCGGCTCGGGCAAGTCGGTGACGGCGCTTTCGATCATGCGCCTGTTGCCGCGTGCCTCGCTGCGCATCGCCGGCGGCGACATCAGGCTCGAACGCCAGTCGCTTCCGCGCCTGCCGGAGCGCGCCATGCGCGACGTGCGCGGCGGCGAGATCGCGATGATCTTCCAGGAGCCGATGACGTCGCTCAACCCGGTACACTCAATCGGTGCGCAACTGACCGAGGCGATCCGCATCCACCAGGGCGCGGAAGCTTCAAGCGTCGAGCAGCGCGCTCGCGACATGCTGGATGTCGTGCATATCAGCGACCCGGCGCGACGCATGAAACAATATCCGCACGAGCTCTCCGGCGGCATGCGCCAGCGCGTCATGATCGCCATGGCGCTGTCCTGCCGGCCGAAAGTGCTTCTGGCCGACGAGCCGACGACGGCGCTCGACGTGACGGTGCAGGCGCAGATCCTGAAGCTGATGCGGGAACTGAAACGGGAGTTCGGCACCGCCATCATCCTCATCACCCACGACATGGGCGTCGTCGCCGAGATGGCCGACCGGGTGGCCGTCATGCGCGATGGACGGATCGTCGAGGCGGGCCCCGTGCTCGACATCTTCGAGCGGCCGCAAGCCGACTACACCCGCGAACTGCTCGCCGCCGTGCCGCGCCTCGGCGCCTTCGCGGGAACCGACGCACCGCCCCGGGTCACGGCCACCTCCCGACCGCCGGTCCCAGACGGGGAAGCGCCCGTGCTTTCGGTGAAGAAGCTTGTCGT
>NZ_RZSB01000153.1:0-9765 GCF_004023285.1 Mesorhizobium sp. M2A.F.Ca.ET.067.02.1.1 | reverse complement strand
TGAGCAGATCCTCGCCGTTGAGCTTGATCTCGGTGCCCGACCACTTGCCGAACAGGATGCGGTCGCCGACCTTCACGTCGAGGGCCACGAGCTTGCCGCTCTCGTCGCGGGCGCCCGGGCCGACGGCGATGACTTCGCCTTCCTGCGGCTTTTCCTTGGCGGTGTCGGGGATGATGATGCCGCCGGCCGTCTTCTCTTCGGCCTCGATGCGGCGGACGAGCACGCGGTCATGCAGTGGACGGAACGTCATATCGTTCTCCTTCAGGACAAACAGATTGCGAGAGGTCCCTCCGCTCCGGACCGGGAGGACTGGAGCGGGGCTCGCGACCCTTTCGGCGTCGCGCGCATGTCGAGCTAATTTTGCCTTCTTCTACTTTCAAGGGGGTGCCAAAAAAATTTTGGCACTCTCGATCGCCGAGTGCTAGCACGCTGAAAACATGCGGTAAATTGGGTCGCTCCGATCAAGGAAAGGCTTGAATTCGCGATTGAGCTGAACAAGATTATCGGCGCCTGGCAGCGCCGGGACCGCTGAGAAATTTGGAACCTGAACCAAGGAGTTTTTGGAGACGGAGGACAGAAATGGACCGACAGACGCTCTCGCCGATCATTCCTTCCCTTGCTCCCGAAATATCAGACCTTTCGCTCGACCGGCTGCTGTCGCCGGCCAGCCATTTTCAGCACCCGCGGGATGTGCTGGAGGACGGCTCGCTCGACATATGGGAAAAGCGGGCGATCCTTTCGTCCTGGGCGTCCGACGCCTGCGCCGTTGAATCGATGCCGGCGCTGCGCCAGCCGCCGGGGGCCGAGCGGCCGGTCTCCTTCGACGACATCATGGATGCGCTGCGCCGACTCGACGCAACCGCCCCGCCGCCCAGCGGCCCTGCCGATGACGACCACCGGCAGCTGGTTGACCGGCTGAGCGCGTGAGGGCGGAAGACGATGGTGAACGCGGTCAGCACGGAATTCCGCCTGCAGATGAGTGGCTATGGCCTGACCACTGCCGAGATACATTATCATCTGCCAGACCATCCCAGCCTGCTCCAGCTTTATGTCTGGCAGGACTATGATCTCGCCCCGGACTTCCCCACGCTGAGGGGTTTTCTGGGGCTTTTGGGAACGCGAGCTGGCGGGCGCCTTGCATTCCGTTCGCGTCGCCCACCATCGGCTCATCAGGCCATCGGAATGGCGGGCCGTCGACGGGATCATCCCGATCCATTGAAGATCAGCTCCATCAAGGCGGTCGTGTTGTGCGGCCGCCGTCCATCATAGCCTGCCAGCGCGCGCAGACGAAGAGGGTGGCTTTTCACGACCTTGAAGGGGGCTTCGGGTTGGGCCCTTGACGTCCCGGATTTGAATTCCCAGATGGATTTTGCCGGTGCTTTGAGAGACCGGCAAGGGTCAAGGAGCGCCGCTTCCTTGGCGCTCCTCGTATCTATGTTGCTCAATGGAGGATGTAGCTATGAGAACCAGCTTTGACTTCACTCCCCTGTTCCGGTCGAGCATCGGTTTCGATCGAATGTTGAACGCGCTCGAAACGGCGAGCCGGATCGAAACCGTCGACAATTGGCCACCCTACGACATCGCCAAGACCTCGGAAGATGACTACCGCATCAGCATGGCGGTGGCAGGCTTCGCGCAGGACGAACTGGACATTACCCAGGAGCAGAACATGCTCATGGTCTCGGGCCAGAAAGCCGGCGAGGATAAGGGTGAGTACCTGCATCGAGGCATCGCCGGTCGCGCATTCCAGCGCCGTTTCGAGCTTGCCGACCATGTCAAAGTCGTCGGCGCCAGCCTGGTCAATGGCCTGCTGACCATCGATCTGAAGCGTGAAATTCCCGAAGAGATGAAACCGCGCCGGATCGAGATCGCAGCCGACAAGGCGATGCCAAAAGGCGCGACGAAGAAGATCGAAGCCGAGAAGCACGCGGCCTGAGGCCTTCCTGTCAGCGCCCCCGCGCAACGCGCCGGGCACATGGCCCGGCGCAACAGGAAGCCTTTCAGACCGATGAGCAGAAAGGAGGAAACCATGAGTGTCCGTGACCTGATTCCCTGGGGCCGGAGCAACGGCAACCAGGTTCCAAGCCTGTTCCGCGACGGCGAACGCGATCCCTTCCTGTCGCTGCATCGTGAGGTCAACCGCCTGTTCGACGATGTTTTCCGCGGCTTCGACAGCCGGTTGCCGTCTTTTGGCGGTGTCTCCGCCCTCGGCTCTGGTTGGCCGAGCGTCGAGATCTCCAACGGCGAGAAGGAGATCAAGGTGATGGCCGAGGTGCCGGGCCTTGAACAGAAAGATATCGAAGTCCTGTTCGACGACGGCGTTCTGACTCTGCGAGGCGAGAAGCGCTCGGAGACCGATGACAAGGATAGGCAATTCTCGGAGCGGTACTATGGCCGCTTCGAGCGCCGCATCCCGGTCGGCTACGAGGTCAAGGAAGACGAGGTGGAGGCGCGCTTCAGGAATGGCGTGCTGACTGTCACCTTGCCGAAGAGCGAGAAGGCGCAGTCGCAAGTCAGGCGCATCGACATCAAGAGTTGATGCAGAGACGCGGGAGGTCGTCCGATGCGCCTCCCGCGCAATCTTCCATGACAGCCACGGCAGTCGGATCCGCGGCGCGGTCGTCAGGGGCGGCGCGCAGAGAGAAAGTTGACGAACGGCGCTTCTCTGTTCCGTCGCAAAGTCTTCGTATCCGCCATATGAATGATGCCAAACAGCTCGATGAATGATGCCAAGCAGCTCGGTGCCTTCTCCCTTTTACAGCGGCGAATTTCAGCATCCATCGCGAGATGAAGTTAACATATGTTATGCCCGGCAGGCAGATCACCTGGAAGCGGTTCCGCATAAGATTGCGACCGGCGATAACCTTAATTTCGGTTTCGGTTGCATAGGCTTCCCGAAAGGAAGGTAAAGGGCTAGATTAGCAATTCGTTAAGTACGCGTGGGGCGTGAGTAAGGGATGTGCGGTGATGAATTTCAAGTCTCTGATCAAGCGGGCCGAGGACGTCGATAAGGAATTTCAGGAGCTCCAATCGGATCTGGCGGAAGCATTCGAGGACGTTCTGAAGGATGATGAACAACCGCCGTCGGGAGACGATACCGTTGCCGGTCAGGAACTCGTGGCAAGCGACGAAAATCCGCCGCCCGAAGAGCAGCAGCCAGAGGCAGCGTCATCGCGGTTGACGCCCCATACCCAGACGCGGCTCGCCGCGCTGGAGGCCGTCGCCGGGCTTTTCCGCGATGGGCAGGGCCATCTGCAGGAGATCGAGGCGAAGCTGGCGGAGATCGCCACCGCCCATCACATGACGCGCGAGGTCCTCAACGTCTTCCACCGCGACGTGTTGCGCTCCAACGAGCTGGAGCTGGCAAATCTAGCTCTTACCGCCGAACACAAAACGCTTTCGGAACAATTGCTTGACGCCGCCCGCAAGCAGCGCGAGCGCGACGGCGCGGCCGAGGCCTGGCAACAGCGCGAGGCGAGCCTCGTCCAGGACCGCGAGCAGTTGCGCTCGGCGCTGGCGGCCGTGCGCCTGGAACTGGTGGAGATGAGCAATGAGAACGCCAGGCGCGAGACGGAGTTCGGTGAGATCGTCAAAGCCTTGACCGCTAAGACCGTCGAAGTCGACAGGCGCGGCGCCGAGAACAAGCTGCTGCGCGAGAAGCAGGTCGGCCTCACGGTCGACCTGGAGCAGGCGCAAAAACGCGAGGCTGAGGCCCGCCACAAGTTCGACGAGTTCGCGGCAACCCACGCCAGCGAAACCGCCCATATTGCCGAGCTGATGGCTCAGATCGGCAACCACGAAAAGGAAGAAACCCGGCTGCAGAAGGCGCTGGAGGCAACCCAGGCCAGGCTCGCCGAAACAGCCGAGGCGGCGCGGATCGCCGAAAGCGACAGCGCCGCCGAATTGGCGCGCAGCCAGGCCGAGATGCGTGGTTTGCGCGCCGAAATGCAGGAGCTGCAGTCGCGCCTGGACAAGGTCTCGACCGACAATGGCGAAGCCTCGGCCGAAATCACCAGGCTCAAGGGGCAGTTGAACGATGCCGTCACCGAACGCCAGATCGCCGAGGAAAGGCTCGCCGTTCTCAGGGAAGAGAGCGAAGCCGACAAGAAGAATTTGTCGGAGGTCAGCACTAATCTCTCACAGCTTTCGTTGCAGCAGGCGTCCGAGCAGATCCAGCTCGATATCCAGAAGCAGGAATGCGAGGATCTGCACGCCGAGGTCGAAGCGCTCAATGCGCGCATCCGGGAATTGCTGCCTTACGAGCGGCTGCATCGGGTGACCGACGCAAGGTCGCGCAAGGATGCCGCGCCTCAGGCCAACGGGATCATCGCGGAAGCGGCACGCCCGGCCGCGCGGCGTGTTCCGCGGCGGAACTTGCGAGCCAACGCGGGCTGAGAAAACCGCCCCGCCTGGAACTGCTGTGGCGGGCTACTTGCCCGTCATGCCGTCGGCAAGGTCCTGCGCCTGCTTGAGCAGCGCCGGGAAGGACGGATCGCCGGGCAGACGCTCAGCCATGCAGGCGCGGTAGTCGGCATCGCCCTTTTCCCAGGCGGCGTTGGCGGGATCGGAAGCCTGCGGGTCGTCCTGATCCGAGCCCTCGTTGCCCTGCTGGGCTTTCTGCGCGGCCGCGTCGGCGGCTGCCCAGATCGAATCGCAGGCCGCGATCTTCGGCACGGCGGGCGAGGCGGGCGCCTCGGCAATCAGCACGCGGTCGCCTTTGACGACCGCCACCACGATATGCTGCTCGTAGATCGGCCCGACATCCTGCGTCCAGCCGCCGAGCCGGGCCACCACCATGTCGGCGCCGTCGGGCTTCTTCAGCGGAAAGTCGAGCGTGCCGGAGAAGGCGGCGTCGCTGCCGATGGCCTGGGTGTAGAAGCTGTCGAGCTTCAGCGCCGCGCCGATATCGGTGGGCAGCTTGAAATCCGCTTCCGCCTCGGTCGATTTGGACTTGAGCCAGCGCTCGGTCAGCCCGCGCGTCGAGACGACGATGCTCGGGCCGTCGTCGCTCTGGGCATAGCGCAGCCCGTCGAGCATGCCGTAGCCGATATCGGAGGCGTTGAGGCTTTCGATGTTGTTGGTGCCTGTCGCCGGAAAACCCTTGACTGAAAGCGGGCCGAGAATGGCGGCGAGACGCTGCTTCAGGTCGGCCAGCGCCTTCTCGTTCTGCGCGTCGATGGTTTCGATGGCCGTGTTGGCGCTTTCCTGCGCGGTGATGTCGGCGATCGCCTTGTCGCGCGCCGCGATATAATCGTCTTCCGGCGAGGCCGCGAGCGCCGCGCTGCCCGCCAGCGCGAGGAGAAGTGTCAAGACCAGCCGCATGATGTGCCCCGTTTCGCCCAAAACCGTATGCATGTCTTGCAGGCAAGATTGGGCTAAAAAAAGACTTAGGCGCTGCCGCTGAAGCTGCCAATCTCCCCCCTCGTGGGGGAGATGCCCGGCAGGGCAGAGGGGGGCGCGAAAGAACGCAAACCATTGAGGTCGTCATCCTAGGGCGAAGCAAGGAGCGAAGCGACGCAGCGCAGACCCTAGGATCCATGCCGTGACGCTAAGGTGTTGCAACGGTTCAGAATTCTGCTCCGCTGCGTCCTCCGGAGAAGGTCGCGGCATGGATCCTCGGGTCAAGGCCGAGGATGACGAAGCGCTGGGACGGGCCGATCGAAGTACCGATACGTCGGCGGGACAGCGCCCCCCTCTGTCCTGCCGGACATCTCCCCCCAAGAGGGGAGATCAGCAGTTCCCGCCTCTGCGCCTTATGCCTTGCGTTTCTCCACCTCGGCCTTGCGCAACAGGAATCGCTGGATCTTGCCGCTCGGCGTCTTCGGCAGCTCGCTCACGAACTCGACCTCGCGCGGATAGGAATGTGCCGACAACCGCTTCTTCACATGCTGGGCGAGTTCCTCGGCCAGCGCCTCGCTGCCTTTGTAAGCGGGCGCCAGCACCACGAAGGCCTTGACGATTTCGGTGCGCTGCGGATCGGGCACGCCGACCACCGCCGCCTCGTTGACCGCCGGGTGCTCGATCAGCGCGCTTTCGACATCGAAAGGCCCGATGCGGTAGCCGGAAGAGGTGATGACGTCGTCGGCCCGGCCGATAAAGGAGACCGAGCCGTCCGGCTCGTACTCCACCGTGTCGCCGGTGCGATAATAGCCTCCGGCAATCGCCGGCGTCTCCGCCTGGTGGTAGCCGTCGAACCAGCGCAGCGGCGAGTTGGCGATGTCGACGGCAAGCACGCCCGGCTGGTTGGGGCCGAGCTCGTTGCCCGCCTCGTCAAGCACCACCATGCGGTAGCCCGGCATGGCGAAACCGGCCGAGCCCGGGCGTACCGGATGCTTGAGCCCGTGATGGTTGTTGACCATCATGCCGTTCTCGGTCTGGCCGTAATGGTCGTGGATGGGCGCGGCGAGATGGGCGGCGAACCAGCGGATTACTTCCGGGTTGAGCGGCTCGCCGGCGCTGCTCACCACGCGCAGCTTTCCTTTGACGCGGGCCGCGGCCTCGGGCCCTTCCGCCAGCAGCAGGCGATAGGCCGTCGGCGAGCCGGCAAGGCTCGTGACGCCCAGCCGCTCGATGATGTCGTAGGTCGATTTGGCGTTGAAGGCGCCTTCGTAGAAGGTGGTGGCGATGCCGAGCAGCAAGGGCCCGGTGATGGCGTAGTAGAGCCCGTAGGCCCAGCCGGGATCGGCGATGTTCCAGAAGACGTCGTCGGGGCGAAGCCCGATCGCGTCGCGCATATAGGCGCCGAAGGCAAGAAGCGCGCTGAGCGGCACCGGCACGCCTTTCGGGTGCCCGGTGGTGCCGGAGGTCGACATCATCATGAACAGGTCCGAGCCCTTGCGCATCACCGGCTCGCAGTCGGGGGAGGCGGCGGCGAGCGCCGCCCGGAAATCGATGTCGCCTGCAGGCATCTCGCCGGGGCCGAGGATGGTGGCAATGCGCGGATGGTTCTCCACCTCCTCGAGCTTGCCGCGGTTGGCGAGATTGGTCACCACCAGCTTCGCCTTGCTGTAGCTCAGGCGATGCTCGATCGCCTTCGGTCCGAAGGCGGTGAACAGCGGCTGATAGACGGCGCCGATCCGCCATGTGCCGAGGATCAGCGCCACAAGCTCGGGGATGCGCGGCAGCATGCCGGCCACGACATCGCCAGGGCCGACGCCGAGACTTTTGAGCAAGGTGCCGACACGGCCCGACATGTCGGCGAGGTCGTCGAAGGAATATTCGCGCAATTCGCCGCCGGCCGAGATCGCGCGCAGCGCCAACCGGTTCTCGCCAGTATAGCGGCCGCAGCATTCGACATAGGCGTTGATCCCGGTGGCCGGATCGCCATGCAGCCGCGCGATCTCGTCCTCGATGCGGAAGCGCTCGACGGCATCCTCATAGAGCGGCAGCGCCGCCGGCATATCGGTCATGGCAATCCTCCCTTTGGCGGCGGTCATCTCCCCATGATCGCCGCCGAGGGAGATTGCATGAAAAGAGGGCGCTGGTCGATGCGGCGAAAGTCGATGGGGCCTGGCAAGCGAGTGAGGTCGCGCTCCACGGCGCCCCCCATCTGTCCTGCCGGACATCTCCCCCACAAGGGGGGAGATTGGCAGCTTCAGCGCCGGCCCTCCCTTATTACATCGGCGATTGGCGAAACCCGGCGCGACATCCGATCTCCCCCCAAGTGGGGAGATGTCCAAGAACAGAAGGGGGCGCGAAGGAATGCAAACCCTCTGTGGCCGCCTACGCCGCGAGCTAAGGCAAGCGCAGCCCCTGCGCCTCCATATGCCGCTTCCAGCGGTTGCGCAGCTCTCCCGGCCGGCAGCCGATGCGCTCGTCGAGGAACTCCGCCGCGCTGACGCGGTCGGTGCGGAAATGGCGGAAATTCTGGCGCAGCTCGCACCAGGCGGCAAGCAGCCGCACCGTCTCGGCATAGCCGATCATGGTCGGCCAGATCACGCGCTCGCTCTCGTCGCCCTGTTCGTTGCGGTAGCGGATCCGGATCTTGTGGCCCTTGCGGATCGAAGCCCGCGCCTTGGCGATATCCAGCCCGTCCGGCAGGCTCGCGCGGCTGAGCGGCGCGCCGACGGTTGGATTGCTGACGAAGGGGCGCAGCCGCTCGGGCACGACGGTGGCGATCTTGGCGATCAGGTCGCGCGCCGCGCCCGCCAGAACGGGGTCGCCCTTGTCGGCCACCCATTGCGCGCCGAGCACCGCCGCCTCCAGCTCGTCCGGCGTCAGCATCAGCGGCGGCATGTCGTAGTCGCGGTCGAGCACATAGCCGAGGCCGGCCTCGCCCCGGATCGGCACGCGCTGTCCGATGAGGTCGGCGATGTCGCGATAGACCGACCGGCGCGAGGTCTCGAGCTCCTCGGCGATCCGGCTGGCGGTGATCGGCCGGCTCGAGCGCCGCAGGATCTGGATGATCTGGAACAGTCTGTCGGCGCGGCGCAAGGCAAGTCTCCTGTTGCCACTATGCTGGCAGCAGGCCTGGTCCACAAGCCGGGGCAGGGCTCCTGAACGGGCGCGCCCAGCCGCGAAGATCTCTTCGTCGGCCAGCCGACGGAGAAGACCAGATGAATTTCGTTTCGACCCGCATCATCACCGCCGACGTCAAGCGGCTCGTCGCCTTCTACGAGACAGTCACGGGCATGAAGCTCACGCTCTACACCGAGGACTTCGCCGAGCTGGTCACGGAAGCGGGCACGCTGGCGATCGGCAGCACGCGCACGCTTGCGCTCTTCGGCGGCGACCACGTGGCAAGCCCGGCGGCAAATCGCACCGCCATCATCGAGTTCCGCGTGGCCGATGTCGATGAGGAATACCGCAGGCTTGCCGGGAGTCTGGGCGAAGCGCTGGTGCAGGCGCCGACCACAATGCCCTGGGGCAACCGCTCGCTACTGTTTCGCGATCCCAACGGCAATCTGGTGAACTTCTTCACGCCGGTGACGGAGGCGGCGATAGCGAAGTTTGGCGGGTGAGGGATTGCTATGCCCAGCGCGAAGGAATGAGACGCGGCCGGCTAGCGTGCTTGGCTCTGCGTCAACCGTGCGGTTGACGCCGTGCGCCATCCATCCGATATCCCGCGCAAATCTGTTCCGGGATGTCCATGACTACCGATCTCAAACAACCGGCCGCCGACGCCGCCTGGCAGGACGATGTCCGCGCCGGCGTGCGCCATGTGCGCGACCTTGCCCCGCTGCCGCTCTCGCCGGCCGAGCGCGCCGCCGCGCAGGAGGCCGCCGCGGCCCACAAGGTGCGCGTGCCAAAACCCTATCTCGACCTGATCGACTGGAACGACCCGGACGATCCGATCCGCGCCCAGGTGATCCCTTCGCCCGACGAGCTGGTCGCCGCCGAGGGCGAGCTCGACGACCCGATCGGCGACCATGCCTTCAGCCCGGCGCCCAGGCTGACGCACCGCCATGCCGACCGCGTGCTTCTGTTCCCCACCTATCAATGCGCGGTCTATTGCCGTTTCTGCTTCAGGAAGGAGTCGCTGACCTCGATCGGCCGCGGCTATACGCGGGAAGCCCTGGAGCCGGCGCTGGCCTATATCGCCGGGCATCCCGAAATCCGCGAGGTGATCCTGACCGGCGGTGATCCGCTGTCGCTGCCCGACAAGGCGTTGGCCGAGATCCGCGCCCGCCTGGAGGCGATCCCGCATCTGAGGCTCCTGCGCATCCACACCCGCGTGCCGGTGGCGCTGCCGTCGCGCATCACGCCCGGCCTGGTCGAGGCGCTGCAGGGCCGGCTGATGGTGAGCGTGGTCACGCACTTCAACCA
>NZ_RZSB01000152.1:0-9773 GCF_004023285.1 Mesorhizobium sp. M2A.F.Ca.ET.067.02.1.1 | reverse complement strand
ACATATACGAATTGTGACCTAGCGTCAAGTTCATTAGCGGTCAGGCAACTACTTGGCCGAAACGCCACTGCTCCGCGGCTGCAGCATCGAGAGTGGCCACGACCAGCACCGGCCAGGCGCTTTCCAGGCACTAAATCTGGGTCTTGGGCGGCGCAGAACGCGTGGAATTTGCGGCTGGAAGCACGGATCGCCCTACCGGCACGCCGCTGCAATGCCGAACCCCAGTTTAGGCGAGATCCAGGCCGCTAATTGAAGACCGGATCGATCGGCGAACGAAGGCCCTCATAGGCTTCAATGATCTCGCCCGCGTCAAGGCAGAGATCTTCCCGGTACTGTCCGGCAATGATTTGGACGCCCAATGGAAGGCCCTCTTGGCTGCCCAGCGGTACGCTCAAAGCCGGCAATCCCAAAGTCGGGACCGGGTAAAGGCAGCGTGCCACCGTATCCAGAACCGTGGCCATTGATGCTTCGTCCTTAGCATCGAGGCCTGCGGAGAAGGCTGGCCCGGCAGAAATCGGCGTAATGACGATCGGTGTGTCCGCCAAGAAGGTCGCCCAGGTGGCCATCGCGGCATCCCTGTCTTTCCAGGCACGTAGGAATTCCGGAAACGACACCGCCGGACGGTAGCTTTGCCAGTGCGCCATCGCACGCTTGACACTCGCATCGCCGAATTCAGCGATGCTATCCTTCAATCCCCCGACAAGATCGACCACCAGGATTCGATGGTGGATTTCGTATATCTCATCCCACTGCGGAGGCAGCTTTTCCTCCACGATATAGCCGGCGGCCGCCAGCCGACGTCCGGCCTCCCGTACAACTTCGGCGACGGCCGGGTTCTTTAGGGTTCCCGGCACCTCTGGAACGAGCGCAACTTTCTTCGGCGCAGTTGGCCCCCGAAGCGGAACATCGACCCAGCGATGGTCCCGTTGGTCTCGCCGAGACATCACGGAAAGCGCCATTCGCGCATCTCTGATCGTGCGGGTGATCGGCCCATGCACTGCCATCAGCTGTGCGGAAATCAGACTGCCGCCAGGCGTGGTTTCGTTGAACGATGGAATTCGACCATAGCTCGTTCGCAGTCCGACAACCCCGTTGCAATAGGCCGGCCAGCGAACAGACCCGCCGAGGTCGTTGCCCTGGGCTATTGAACAGATCCCCACCGCGACGGCAGCGGCGGCGCCGCCGCTTGAACCGCCTGCAGTATGCGCCTTGCTGTAGGGATTAAGTGTCCGCCCATGCAATTCGTTGTCTGTTTCGAAGCGCATGGAAAATGCAGGCGTGTTGGTTCTGCCGATAAAAACAGCACCCGCCGCGCGCATGTTGGCGACTACTGGATTGTCCGATTGGGCCACACGGTCACGGAAAGCCACAACACCGTCGTCACTGGGGCACCCGAGCTGATCGGTGTTGCACTTCGTCGTGACAGGCACGCCATGAAGCTGGCCGAGGATCTCGCCCTTTACCAAGCGCGCGTCAGCGTCATCTGCCTGAGCAAGTGCTTGCTCCCGCAGAATGAGGGTTACTGCATTTATCGCAGGATTGACTTCATCAAGACGCGACAGACACGAAAGAGTCGCCTCACGGCTCGATAATTTCCCACAGCGGATAAGATAGGAAAGCTCCGTTGCATCCATCTGCCACGGTTCGGTTGCTCCGGTTCTCAGTATGCCAGTTTTAGATTGAGCGGGCATCGATCGCTTCCTTTCGTTTGGTTCGACCGGGGCGCGTTGGGACCATCCACTCATGAAGAAGGAGGTGGCGAAAACTGGACTGCTCTTGGCCAACTCCTCCGCGACTACTATCAGCAGCTCGTAGCGCAGCCGTCATTCAAAATCGCGTCATCCCCGATTGCCGCCGTATTTTTGGACGAACAGATTATCTTCAGCGATCCGGTCATGAGAAAGCCGCCTGAACTCGTCGTCTATTCCGCCGTCGATGATCCAATCAGCAAGGCGGCGGCCTATTGCAGGTGCCAGTTTGAACCCGTGTCCGCTGCCACCCCAGGCATCGGCATATCCCTCCACTCGGTTTCGTGGCCCGACGAAGGGATACCAGTCCGGCGTCACATCGTAGAGAGAAGCATAGGAGTCTACGCGCGTAGCGCCGCGAAACACAGGGAAGCGGTGTTCCAGCCGCTCTAGGACGTCGCTGACGAATTCCTCGTCAGCGCTGATTTTGTAGTCGTTAGGATCGACGTCACAATACTGCTTCGGAAAGCCGCGCCCAACGACGAAACGACGGTTGCCGAGCGGCCTCAAATAGATCGCATCGACAGCAGTGGAAACGGGACCTTCGGGAACGGGACGACCGGGCCGGACTTCCCAAACGGTATCCTGTTCACGGACGACCCGAAGCGGCATGGCAATGCCGATGCTCTCCGCGAGGCGACCGGACCACGGCCCGCTTGCATTGACCACCGTATTGGACTCGACAGTTTTGCCGCCAATCTTCACGCCGGTGACGCGCTCACCATCCCCGACGAGCGCTTCTACGGGAGTTCTACCGCGGAACTCACCGCCCAGTGCCTTGAAGGCATTGACGAAGGCTTCCGTCGCATGGACAGGATCGGCATAGCCCCCGTCTGGCTCATAGACGACCGCGGCGACGCCCTCCGGATTGGCGAATTCGGCCACCCGGGACGAAGCGACATCCTGTAGCTCGGTAGCGATGCCGATCCCGGTCAGCATTGCGATATTAGCGCGCGCTCCTTCCAGCATCGTTTCAGGCACCAGCATGTGGTAGCCCGTGCGGGCGAAACCTGTCTGGTACCCGGCTTCCGAGAGCGCCGACAGAATATTGATGGATTCGCGCGTAAGATTGGCCGCGAGCGGATTGGAGTAATGCTGGCGGATGATCGCCGCGCTCTTTCCTGTGCCGCCCGCCGCCGGCTCGTCGCGGTCGAGCAGCAATACGTTCGCGGCCTCACGTTTTTTCAAGAAATAGGCGGTCGCGGCGCCGGTTATGCCTGCGCCCACAACGATTGCATTGTACTTCATGTTCATATCCTTCGAATGGAATCACGCGGCATTCGCGCTGATCTCGGGGCTAATCTTGCCGGACTTGGTGTCCTGCTCGATCGATGCGGAATTTCGTTCGGCCGGATTGCCGTAGCCACCCGCACCCGGCGTCTCCACTTCCAGCCGCGCCGAGTCCGGAATCTGCAGCCCGGTCAGCTTTCCGGGCACCTGGATGATCTTGCCGTTGTCATGGACGAGGCTGAGACGTCCGGCTCGTCCAGGTTTTCCGCCGAACAGTCCCCATGGCTGATACACGAAGCGCTCGCCCTGCCCACTGAAGTGGCAGGTATGGCCTATCGGCCGATAGACTCGACGCAAACCAAGGCCGCCCCGCCATTTGCCGGCGCCGCCTGAGTTCTCGACAAACTCATATCGCTCGATCAGAAGGGGATACTCGCGTTCGAGCGCTTCGATGGGAAGATTGGATGTATTAGTGACGTGCGCCTGCACCCCGTCGGTACCGTCCTTGTAGGCGCGTGCACCGGCGCCCCCGCCGATCGTCTCCATGTAGACATAGTGTTTGCCGTCGGGTGCAATGCCTGAGAAGGAGCAGCTCGTATTGCTGCCGTTGGAGGCGGCTATTACAAGCTGCGGCGCCGCCTGTGCCAGCGCACCAAGCACGACATCGATGATGCGCTGACAGGTCTGGGCGCGCGCCGCCGTAGCGGCGGGGAACCTGGCGTTGACGATTGAACCCTCAGGAGCAGTGATTGTTACAGGGTCCATCATGCCGCTGTTGGTCGGCCCATCGGGATCGACAAGAACCTTCAGCGCATAGAGTACGCTAGCCTCGAGGCCACTTGTGGTAACGTTGATGTTGCCGGTGACCTGCGCCGATGACCCTGCGAAATCGAAGAAAATCTCATCGCCCTTGATTGCGACCTCCACCTTGATTGGGATCGCAGTCGTACCGGCTCCATCATCGTCGACGTGGTCCTCGAATACGTACTTCCCGTCGGGCAGCTCGCTTATCCCAGACCGGATGCGACGCGCGACCGCATTTAGAATCGCCTCGGCTCCTTGCTCGAACTGCTCCAGGGTCCACCGTCGGAAGAACTCTTCCATACGGCGTGCGCCGAGCAGGTTCGCTGCGAACTGGGCATTGTAGTCGCCGCGCCGCTCGTGTGGGACCCGCACGTTCAGCAGTACGAGATCCATCACGTTGTCGTCTATCTTGTGGTCGCGCATAATGCGCAGCGGCGGAATGCGTAGTCCTTCCTGGTAAATCTCGGTCATCCCCCCCGCCATGCTACCAGGCACCATTCCGCCAACGTCAGCGTGGTGGGCGATGTCGGCGACGAAGGCAACCAGTCTTCCGTCCGTGAATATCGGCATGACCGCGGCGATGTCGGGAAGATGCGACCCTCGGCCTACATAAGGATCGTTCGATATGAACATGTCGCCAGGCTTTATCGCTTCTGCGCCGTACTTTTTAAGGACAACCTCCACCAGACCATGCATGGATGCGAGGAGCAGCGGCAGGCTCTCCCCCTGCACGATGGTGCGTCCTCTAATATCGAAGATTGCCGTGCTGTGGTCCCGCCGCTCCTTGATATTTGTCGAATAGGCACTGCGCATGATCGCGACATACATCTCGTCGCATATGCCGGTCAGCGCATTGCGTATCATCTCGATTTGGATTGGATTGAGAGACATCTAGGCGACCTCACTGCGAAGTTGGATAATGATGTTTCCCCACGGGTCGACGAAGGCGGTGTCGCCGGGGTAAATCAGGGTGGTTGCATCCTGCTGGTCGATAATGGCTGGCCCTGCGATGCGCTGGCCCTTTGCAAGGTCGGCTCGCTGATAGATCGCGGCATCGACCGGTTGGATCTGATCAAAGATCACCTTGCGAGTGCCGGTTGGCCGGCCGTGCTGACCGTCGGTCAATTCCGCCGGTCGCACGAACTCAATCTTTTCTTTGGCCTTCAGCTTGATGCTGACTAACTCGACCACTTCGCCAGCCATCGAGAACCCGTACGATCGTTCGTGCGCGACGTGGAAGGCCTGCCGCAAGTCAACGACCTCAGTGCCGACAAGCCTGTTCTTGGCAAGCGGCAGCGAGAGCTCAAAATTCTGACCGCGATAGCGCAGTTCAGCGCGCCACTCGTAGCTACGCTGATCGGATGGAACTCTTTCGCTGGAGAACCACGACTCAGCTTCAGCGACGAGTGTGTCACGCAAGCTCTCCAGGGCGGGTCCGGCTGTCTCTGCAAGCTCGCCAAGATAACTGGCGACGAAATCGTTCGTGAGAGCACAAAAGTGCAGCCCCTCGGCGCACATCAGGCCTGGATTTATAGGCACGACAACAGTGGAAATGCCGATTTCTCTTGCGACGTCGATGGCGAACAAAGGTCCAGCTCCGCCAAAAGCGAAAAGAACGAAACCCGACGGATCATGGCCGCGCTCAATTGACACCTTGCGCAGCGCCTTGACCATCGTGCCCCCCGCCAGCTTCAAAATGCCGAGCGCCGTATCCAAGGTATGCAGTCCTAGTTCCCCGGCAAGCCGCGTTACCGCCCCGCGCGCCAATTCCGGATTGATGGGCATCCGTCCGCCGAGCAGGGCCTCGTTGCTCAAGCGACCCAGAAGCACGTTCGCATCGGTGGTGGTGGCGTCGATGCCGCCAAGATCGTAGCAGGCAGGTCCCGGATTTGCGCCCGCACTGAGGGGACCCACTTTGAGAAGGCCGTCCTTGTCGATCCAGGCTATCGTGCCGCCACCGGCGCCGACCGCTGTCACATCCACGGCCGGCATGCGTACCGGGAAGCCTCCGACATCCTGCAACGACACTTCGCTGGGCTCATGATCACGGATCAGCGCAACATCCGAACTCGTTCCGCCAATATCGAGTGTGATGACGTCTCGAAAACCCATTTCGCGCGCCCAGTGGACGACTCCCGATACACCGGCCGCAGGACCAGATAGGGACGCACGGATCGGAAACTCTTTGGCCATGCTCGCCGACATCAGCCCACCGCTGCTTTGCGAGATCAGCGGTCGTGCACTCGTTCCGAGGGTTTTCACCCCCGAAACGAGTTCACTAATGTAGCGATCCATCACCGTCAAAAGGGCACCGTTCAGCACCGCGGTGGTGAAGCGCTCATACTCCCGGAATTCGGGATAGACCGAGGCTGACGCGATGACATGAACGGTATCGGGCAGCGCCTCTCGTAGCACCTCGACGGCGCGACGTTCATGGTCGGGATAAGCAAACGAGTGGAGGAAAGCGACCACGACGCAATCAACATTTCTGTCGATCAGGGCCGGAACCAAGCCACGGAGGCGCTCTTCATCGAGCGGTTTAACGACGGTCCCGTCCGCTCTGACGCGCGTAGGGACTTCGAAGCGGCAATCACGCGGAACAAGCGGCGCCGGGAAGTCCTTGTGAATGTCATAGACCTTCGGCCGTGTCTGCCGGCCGATTTCGAGAAGGTCGCGGAACCCCTCGTTCGTGATCAAGGCTACCTTGCCGATGCGCCGCTGGATAAGCGCATTCGTGCCGACCGTCGTTCCGTGAAAGAGCGATCCAACCGAAGAGAACTCAAGGCCGTGTAGGGCCAAAAGCTCGCCGAGGCCATGGAGGATGGCTTCCTGAGGCTGCGCGGGCGTTGATGGTCGCTTGTAGCGGATCGTGCGCCCGACTTCTTCGTCGACGACAAAGAAGTCAGTGAACGTCCCGCCGACATCGACCCCGACCTTGAGCGGCATACTCTCCTCCATTTCGTATATGCGTCGTATATTATTTTCCTGCGGAGGCTGTCAACACTCAAAAGCGATGCAGCACGTCTCCACAGCGAAAGTGCGGGCCTTTGGCGAGCGCCGGTCACCGACCGTGGCTCGGGCGGAAGGGGGCGAATGTTGCGGAAACGAGAATATATGAGCTACATATGATCACTTGGACCATCGGCCGGGGAGCGAGGACGTATGCCATCAGGACAAAAAGAGAAGGACGATGGTGCAGTCGAGCTTTCGCTCGCTGTCACTGCAACAAACACGATTCGTGACCGGATCCTGGATTTGACGCTACGCCCGGGCGTGCAGCTCGACGAGACAATGCTTCGCAACGAGCTTGGCATCAGCCGCACACCGGCCCGTGAGGCACTCAACCGCCTGACAACGGAAGGCCTGATCGAGCTACGACCGAACAGAGGATTTTTTGTCCGACCGATCGACCTCGGTGATCTGACCCATTTCTTCGAGGCATACCTCGTCAGCGAGCGGAGCTCGGCCTACTATTGCCGCATGAACAATCCGAACCTAGTCGCAGATCTGGATAGGATACAGGTCGGCCACACTTGGGCGGTCGAAAATCAGGAGTTCCTCGAGATTTCCCGCCACAATGCCGCCTTTCATATCAGGATTGCCGAGGCCACCGAGAACGAGTACCTGATCGGCTTTGCAGGCCGGCTACACAACATGGCGCGCCGCCTAGCTTATTTCGTATATCAAAGAGAATCTGCCGAGCAGCAGGCATTCCAGAAAAGACAGCGCATCATCGTAGATGAGCATGTCTCTATCATCGACGCCATCCGCAACCACAAGCGGGAGCAGCTTCTGGCCACCATCACCGATCACGCCGAACTTTTCAGGCGCCGCATCGGCGCTTTTGTCGAGGGCAAGGGAAAACCGGTTTTCACACTTGCTTGATGTCCGTCGTCCAGGAATGTCCGTGCACGCGACCAAGCGCGTCTGGTGCGTACTTTCTCCTCGTGTCGGAGGTAGACCTGTCCCAAGATGTTGCCAACTGGCACCAGGCTATTAGCAGTCCTAAAAGCACATCGACAACAGGCATCGCTCCCAAGATAAACAGTTCGCCAGGCTCGCAGCCTATTCCCAGCCTTCGGCCACCAGAGCGCGATAGGAAGTAGAAGTGCTTGCCGCTCAAACGTCGATCACGCGGCCAGCGCTAATGAGCAGTCCGAGTTGACCCCTCACCCTTCAGAAGCCGTACCTGACCGGTAACGGTCCGAGTTTGGGGCGCTGCCAACCATGCCGTTTTGGGCACGTCCCTTCGCCAGTCGCCTCTTCTGGCCGGGCGACAAGCCGTATCGTGCCGTAAACAGTCGGGTAAAGTGCGCAGCACTGGTGAAGCCAGTCAGGAGTGCAATCTCCACTATCGGAATAGCGCTCTGTTCCAGCAGCTCGTCCGCCTTGGCTAATCGAAGGTTGCGGTAGAAGGCCGTTACCGATGAATCCAAATGGTTCGAGAATAGCCGCTGCAGCTGCCGTGCACTGCCGCCGGACAACGCCGCGAGTTGATCGGGAGACAGTGGATCCGCCAAATGGCTAGTCATAAGTTCGACTGCGGCCTCAAGCATCGGATGGTGCAAATTGAATCTTTGCTTGACGGAACCTTGCTGCGGTTCGTCAGCTGTACGCAGACGTGGATGGATGAACCAGTTGCTGACTTCGCGGGCAAACACCGACCCGTGGTCGCCTGCAATCAGCGCGCACATCATGTCAAGCGCGGCCACCCCGCCGGCGCAAGTATAGCGATCCCGGTCGATGACGTAGAGCGCGCGCTCAATTAGCAGATCCGGGCCATATTCCTTCAGCGGATCGATATGCGCCCAGTGCACGGTGAACCGCCGCCCATCCATCAGCCCCGCCTTGGCAAGGATTGCCGCCCCGCCGGAGATACCACCGAGCGTGACATGCCTATGCTGAAGCGCACGCAGATTGCGCACCAATACGGGATCGTCAAAGAGCATGGGATTGCCGCCCGCTACGACAAGCGCAAGGTCCAGCTTGCCCACGCCAGCCTTTGTCACGGCTGCCAGCGGCAGGGTCTCGAACCCTCCGCCTGATGTTGAGGGCATGAAACCTCCAGCCACTGAATAGAAGCTGCAGCGATACAACTTGCTATCAGCCAGCTGATTGGCCGCGCGCAGCGGCTCAACTGCTGAGGCCAGCGACATTAGCGAATAATTCGGGGTGAGGATGAAGCCGATAGCCCGCAGCGAGGCGCTCTCTTGAAGGTGAGACATGCCCACGAGCATAGTAGCTGCGGCAGGAATCGGCAAGAATCTGTCCGTGCTGGTCAATCACGGTTCGGAAAGCGGAGTAAAAGGTTGCCTTTGTTCATCGAGGACAATCGGACTTGCGCTATTCGGCTTTCCACATTCTGAAAGAGGCCCTCACGGGCCATAAGGGCTGGCGTCCTTTGTGGCGCGACCCCGAACCGCAGCCCGCCTACGATTATGTGATCATTGGAGGAGGCGGACATGGACTTGCCACCGCTTATTACCTGGCCAAGACCTTCGGGAAGGCTCGCATCGCCGTGCTTGAGAAGGGCTGGCTGGGCTCAGGCAATGTCGGACGCAACACCACTATCATCCGCTCGAACTACCTGCTGCCCGGCAACGAGCCCTTCTATGAGTTTTCGATGAAGCTCTGGGAAGGGCTGGAGCAGGAATTCAACTTCAATGCCATGGTGAGCCAGCGCGGCATTGTGAATTTGTTCCACAGTGATACGCAGCGAGATGCCTACCGGCGGCGCGGCAACGCAATGCTGTTGGCCGGTGCCGATGCCGAGTTGCTCGAACGCGACCAACTGCGGACCATGATGCCCTTCCTTAATTTCGACAATGCGCGTTTCCCGATTAAAGGCGGGCTGCTTCAGCGACGCGCCGGCACGGCGCGCCATGATGGTGTCGCCTGGGGCTACGCGCGCGGCGCCGACCTGGCCGGAGTTGACCTAATCCAGAACTGCGAGGTTACCGGTTTTCGCGTCGAGAACGGCTGCGTCAAAGG